>JAGQOG010000432.1 GCA_020427695.1 Phycisphaerales bacterium | reverse complement strand
GAGCCGGTAGCCGTTGGCGGGTATCAGGTAGCGAGTGGAGGCATGCGCTTTGGCCGGGCACGCCTGGCGCGTCGGCGGGCCGACCCGGCTGCGCCGGGATCGACCCGCAATTGAGAGCAGGATTCGACCGCCCGGTCCGCGCAGCGGACCCCAACTGATACCTCATTACACCCCACGCTGACTCCGCGGCGCTTCTTGCACACCGTCCAACCCTCCCCCTCGTCATCCCACGCCCCACCTGATACCTCGGACGCCCCATGCCTCCTCCACGGCGCCACGCGCCCACCGTCCTACCGCCGAACCGCCTCGGCTCCCATCTCTCGATCGCGGGGGGCATGGTCAACGCGCTCCTCGAGGCGCAGCAGTTGCGCCTCGATTGCGTCCAGGTGTTCACCAAGAACCAGCGACAATGGGCGGTGCGGGCGATGCCCGCGGAGGAGGAGCAGGCGTGGTTGGCGCAGCTCGCGTCCATGGGGTGGGACGATCCCCGCGATGGCCGCGTGGTGAGCCACAACAGCTACCTGATCAACATGGCCAGCCCCGATCGGGACCTTTGGGAACGCTCCGTTCGACTCCAGCGGGTGGAGCTCGAACGATGCGAACGTCTTCGGATTCCCTTCTGCGTCGCTCACCCCGGCGCCCACATGGGTGCGTCGCGGCCGCCACGTTCTCCCAACCCGCTGCGGGAGCCACCATCGCGCGACGAGCTCGCGGGATTGCACCGAATCGTGAAGGCCCTTGATCGATTGCACCGGGAGCTGGCCGGCTACCGAACCCTCACCCTTTTGGAGACGACCACCGGCGCCGGGACGGCGCTGGGATACGACTTCGCCCATCTCGCGTTCATCCGCGCCCACGTGCGAGAGCCCGAGCGCGTGGGATTCTGTTTCGACACCTGCCATGTCACCGCCGCGGGCTACGACATGCACACCGACCGCGCCGCCGCCGCCGTCCTGGACGAGTGGCACAAGATCTGCCACAACAAGCATTTACATGCCTTCCATTTGAACGATTCGGTCGGCGCCCTCGGGTCGCGCCGGGACCGGCATGCCCACATCGGTCACGGATCGTGCGGCATGGCCTGCTTCCGTGCTGTGATGAACCACCCCGGCTTTGCGTCCGTACCCAAGATCCTCGAGACACCGAAGGAAACGGACGAGAAGGGCGTCCCGTGGGACCTGCGGAACATCCGGCGGCTTCGCAGGCTCATCCGACGCCCCCATCCGAGCCGATAGCCATTACCCTGTGGACCACCCGGAGTCCGCGCCGGGAGGGAGCCGCCTTTGACCCGCCGATCCGTCTCCTCCAGCACCGTCTTCCTCTTGGCCGCGATGGCCATCGTCTGGATTGGCGGCTGCGCTGGCCAGAAGTCCCAGAGGGTGCCGGTCGCCACCGAGCCCGATCCGTCGATTGTGGCGCGGGAGGAGTCCCAGTTGGCATCCGCGCGGTCGGCCACGGCCGCGGGCGACTACGCCACCGCGCTCACCCTCTTTCGCGAACTCCTGAGTGAGAACGCCCTGCTGACCGATGCCTACATGGGAATCGGCGAGGTCTACCGGGTGCAGGGGGACTACGAGCAGGCCGAGCCCGCCTATGCCCGCGCTGCCCGGCTCGAACCCCGCAACTTCGATGCCCAGTACTTCCACGGTGTCGTGCTGCAAGCGCTGGATCGCCTGGTGGACGCGATCAAGGCCTACCACCGCGCCTTGACGATTCGCCCCGACGACTTCAACGCCAACGCCAACATGGCGACGGTGTACATGCGCATCAACCAGCCCAACAGCGCGATGATCTTCGCCGAGAAGGCCGTTGAGCTGCGGCCCGACGACGGCGCGGCGCGGGTCAACCTCGGCACGGCCTACGCGAAGGTGGGACGCTACAACGAGGCGATCGTCCAGTACGAGACCGCGATGGAGCTTCTCGATCCGACGCCGGAGCTGATGCTCAGCCTGGTCAACGCCTACGGCGAGGAGCGGCGGTACCAGGAGGCGGTCAACGCGGCCTCGGTGCTGGTGCGCATCGCCCCCAGCGCGAACGCCTACGAGCGGCTCGGTTGGGGGTACTTCCGCCTTGGCCAGTACGCCGACTCGATCGCTGCGTACCGCGAGGCGGTGCGGCTGGACGACACGCACTGGCCCGCGCTCAACGGCGTGGGCGTGAACGCGATCAACGCCTGGCTGCTGAGCAACCGAACCGATCTCGCCGCCGCGGAGGAAGCCCGTGCGGTGTTCCGCCGCTCGCTCCAGGCCAATCCCAACCAGCCGAAGGTCGTTCAGTTGCTGACGACGTACCAGCTCTAGCGCACGCCGCGCGGGGCGTCATCGTGCCGTTCGTCGCCTGCTCCTTCCGCCATGCCTGATCCGTCCCTCCTCGAGTTCTTTCCCTCGCCGACCGAGCGCCCGTTCGTCGTCGAGCACGTGGCCGAGGAGTTCACCTCCGTCTGCCCGAAGACCGGCCATCCGGACTTCGGCGTGGTGACGCTGCGCTACGTGCCCAACCGACGCTGCGTCGAACTCAAGAGCCTCAAGCTCTACTACCAGGCGTTCCGCAACGAGGGCATCTTCTACGAGGCCGTCACCAACCGCATCCGCGACGACCTCGCCGAAGCCATGGATCCGCTGTGGTTGCAGGTGATCACCGACTGGCGCAGTCGCGGCGGCATCCGCAGCCGGATCGTGGCCACGCACGGGAGCGTGCCGCCGGAGTGGCTCCGTCCGGCATGACTACCGCCGCTCCTCCCGCCGAGCTGCTGGCACACCGCCTCCTCTGCGTGGGCTTCCACGGCACGACCATGTCGGCCGCTCTCCGCGACCAGGTGCAGCGGGGCGTCCGCGCGGTGGCGCTCTTCGCCCGGAACTACGAATCGCCGGCGCAACTGCGCGCCCTCTGCGCCGAGATTCGCGATGCCGCGGAGGGCCCGATGATCGTGGCGGTGGACCACGAGGGGGGAAGGGTGCAGCGGTTTCGCGAGGGGTTCACCGCGATCCCGGCGATGCGCGAGGTCGGCGACACCGCCAGCGCGGAGCACGCCATGGCCCTTGGACAAACGATGGCGGCGGAACTCGCCGGCGTCGGCGTCAATCTCGACTTCGCACCCGTCCTCGATGTGGACACCAATCCCGCCAACCCGGTGATCGGCCCGCGCTCCTTGGGCGCCGATCCCGCGCTCGTCGCCCGCTTGGGCTGTGCGTTGCTCGAAGGCCTGCAGTCGGGCGGCGTCGCCGCCTGTGCCAAGCACTTCCCCGGCCATGGCGACACCGACCTCGACACGCACTTCGACCTGCCTCGGCTGCCGCACCCCATGGACCGGCTCCGTGCCTGCGAGCTGGTCCCGTTCCGCGCCGCCATCGCGGCCGGCGTCGCCTCGATCATGACCGCCCACGTGGTGTTTCCGGCGCTCGATCCCGACCGCCCGGCGACCATGAGCCCGGCGGTGGTGGACGGCCTGTTGCGCCGCGAGCTCGGTTTCGACGGGCTGGTCTTCACCGACGACCTCGAGATGAAGGCCGTCGCCGATCACTTCGGCAGCGTCGAGGCGGCGCTGGCCGCGGTCCGCGCCGGATGCGACCTGCTTTGCGTGTGCAGCGACGCGGACCTCCAGGCGCGCATCGCGGAGTCGCTGGCACGAGCGATCGCGGATGGCGCGTTGGCCCGTCAGCAGGTGGCAAGGGCGATCGGGAGGGCGGATCGGGTGCGGGCGCGGTTTTCGGGCGGGTAGCGTGCGAACGGACGCCAGTGTGTTTGCCAAGCACACCGGCGCGTCGGCGGGCCGTTCCCGAGCAGGTATCAGGAAGCGGGTGGACGCCGGTGTGTTCGTCGAACCTGCGAGGCGCATCGGCGGGCCGACCCGGCTGCGCCGGGAGTCGACCCGCGACAGAATTGGAGAGGGCACAACAACCGGGGAACGAAGGGCGCGGGTCGTGCTGTTGGCGGGCGCCCTGGCGCATGAATGCGCCTGCACAGTGCTGAAGCCAAGCTCGCGTGCCTGATGACTTGACGCCTCCGCGCCAGTCGACAGCGTCGGCGCACCGAATTCCCGATCCGGATTTCCACCTTCAGTCGCGTGCGCAAAGTCGCAGCAAATGCGCGCATGTCGTCCGCAAACCTGAATCGGATTGCGGTCCGACCTGCGAACTGTGCGGCGACCTTGGCCAAGGTTGGAGCCTCCTATTCGGAGTCTTCGATCGCGTGTTCACCTTCCTCGATTCTGTTCGCTCGGTGCATCCACGGGCTCGTCCGCAACGCGCTCTGCCGCCGGGACGATCGCGACCGCCGACGCGAGCACATGAACCCCTGAAGAAAGGTCACGACATGAACCTGTCCCTCCGTCTTGGCGCCGTGTCGCTGTGCGGTCTGCTGGCGACCTCCTCCTTCGCTGACGATGCCCGGGTCCGAGTCGTCCACGCCTCGCCCGATGCACCCGCGGTTGACGTCCTGGTGGACGGCTCCGTGGCGTTCTCCAACCTCGCCTTCACCGAGTCGACGATGTACGCCGCTCTTCCCGAGGGAACATACGACGTCAACGTCACTGCCGCCGGCGATCCCGGCGCCAGCGTGATCGAGGCGATGGTCATGCTCGACGCCGACACCGACTACAGCGTCGTTGCCGTGAACACGCTCGCGAACATCGAGCCGCTTGTCCTCGTCGACGACAACACCCGCGATCCCGACAACGCCCGGATCCGCTTCGTGCACGCTTCGCCCGACGCACCCGCCGTGGACATCGCTCTCGCCGGCGGAGACGTGTTGTTCGGCGACATCGAGTTCAAGGAGATCGGCGACTACCTGGCGGTACCGGGCGGCACCTACGACCTCGAGGTACGCCTCGCCGGTACGAACGCGGTCGTGCTCCCGCTGCCCGGCATCCAGGTGAGCAACGACACCGTGTACACCGTGTTCGCCATGGGCTTCGCCTTCGACCAGCCCGCCCTGCAAGCGGTCGTGACGATCGACGCCGGCCCGATTCCGCTCCCCGGCGATCTGAACGGGAACGGCATGGTGGACGGCAAGGATCTCGGGCTCCTGCTCGAAGACTGGGGACGGGCCGACAGCCCCGCCGACCTCAATGGTGATGGCACCGTTGATGGACAGGATCTCGGGCTCCTGCTTGCCAACTGGAGTTGACACTCCCGCTCTCTTGTGGAACGTCGCCCCACACGTTCGACAAGCGTCTCCCTTCCCGCCGGCCCCGGAGCAATCCGGGGCCGGCGTTTTCTCGGCAGGGATCGGCGGGCGAGTGGACGCCGGTGTGTTCATCGGACACGTGTCTCGCGCCGGCGGGCCGGTCACGAGCAGGTATCAGGGAGCGAGTGGACGCTGATGTGTTCATCGGACACGCTGAGCGCGTCGTCGGGCCGACCCGGCTGCGCCGGGAATCGACCCGCATCAGAACTGGATAGGGCAGAACAACTGGGGAACGGAGGGCGGCGGCTGCTTCGTCGCCGGGCACTCGAAGCGCACGCGAACACGCAGCCCGCTTGCGCGCCAGACCGGGCGAGCCCAAGGCGAGAGCTCCGGGCTGCGGACGGCGGTCGTCATTCATGACTCTTGCCGGTCGATCCCGGCGCAGCCGGGTCGGCCGTGCCAGGGTGCCACTGATTCGCCGGGTTTGCGGCGAGTCAGTGCCTGTTCGGCAGCCGCCGGCCGTCCTCAGCGCCAGCCGACTGCGTCGGCGCCCTCCGATACCATCCCCCCCATGCACGCTTCGCTTCGCGACTTTCTCGGCGCCCTCGATCGCCACGGCGAACTGCAGCGCATCGCGGTCCCCGTGTCTCCGATCCTCGAGGTTGCGGCGATCGCCGACCGGGTGAGCAAGTCGGCGTGCCCCGCGCCGAGCCGCTGGGCGGCGGCCTTCGATCCCATGCATGCGGGCGGCGGTGGATCGGCGCTTCTCTTCGAACGCGTCGAGGGCTGCGACTTCCCCTTGGCGATCAACGTCTTCGGGTCGTACCGCCGCATGGAGATGGCCTTGGGCATGCACGAAGCGGGCGGATTCGAGGCGATCGCCGACCGGATCGGCGCCCTGGTCAAGCCGCAGCCTCCGCGCACCTTGGGCGAAGGGCTGGCCAAGGCCAGGCAGTTCCTGCCGCTTCTGCGCATCGGACCGAGATCGGTTCGCCGCGCCCGCTGTCAGGAGGTCGTGCGCCGCACTGATCGCGGCGAGGTGGATCTGACTCGACTGCCGATCATCAAGTCCTGGCCGCTCGACGGCGATCCCGCCGCCGTCGGCTTTGGCATCGATGCCGAAGCGGCGGGAACCGCGGGCGGACAGGGACGGTTCGTCACCCTCGCCGGCATGCACACCATCCACGCCGACGATCGCGGTGCACCGCGCCCCGCCAGCCACAACATCGGCATGTACCGCGCCCAGCTCCTCGACCGCACGCGGCTCGCGATGCACTGGCACATGCACCACGACGGCGCTGCGCATTGGCGATCATGGAAGCGCATCGGCGAGCGGATGCCGATCGCGATTTGCCTGGGGGGCGAGAGCGTCCTGCCCTACGGGGCGACGGCCCCCCTGCCACCCGGCATCTCCGAGCTCCTCATGTGCGGGTTCCTCAATGGCCGCGGCATCCCCATGGTGCAAGCTCGAACGGTGCCGCTCCGCGTCCCCGCCAACAGCGAGATCGTCATCGAGGGCTGGGTCGGCACCGCGTGCGGACCGATCGGCTACGACCCCCGCTCCGGCGAGCCCCTCGGCCCCGAAGCGGTGTTCGAGGGACCCTTCGGCGATCACACCGGCTACTACTCGCTGCCCGACCGGTATCCGATCGTCGAAGTGACGGCGGTCACCCACGCCCGCGACGCGGTCTACCCGACCACCATCGTGGGTCTCCCGCCACAAGAGGACTACTACCTCGGCAAGGCCACGGAACGCATCTTCCTGCCGCTGCTCCGCACGCTCATTCACGACCTCGACGACTACCACCTGCCGCAGTACGGGTGCTTCCACAATGCGGCCTTCCTCCGGATCAAAAAGGCCTATCCCCTTCAGGCGCGCCGCGTGATGCATGCGGTGTGGGGTGCCGGACAGATGGCGTGGACCAAGACCATCGTGGTGGTCGATGCGGATGTGAACGTGCACGACGAAGTCGCCGTGTGGCGCGCGGTGCTCGAGCAGTGCGACTTCAAGCGCGATCTCGAGATCGTGAACGGCCCGCTCGACATTCTCGACCATGCCGCGCCGCGACTGGGTGCCGGTTGCAAGCTCGGTCTCGACGCCACCCGCAAGCGAGCGGGCGAAGAGGTCAACGGCGTTCCCGTCGGCTGCGCCACCGACGCACCCCCCGCATCGCCCCTGCCCGTTCGCGGCGCCGCGTGGCCGTTCGGCGGCGACGCCGCATGGTCGCGCCGCTTCGTCGCCCTGACCGTGGACAAGACCATGCCCGGTGCCGGCGTCGAGGCGATCCAGGCCCTGTGGCGATCGACCGCCCCTGGGATCGGCGACCTCTGCATCGCCGTCGATGCCGACACCGATCTGTGCGATCCATGGTCGGTGCTCTTCCGTTGGGTCAGCAATGCCGATCCTGGACGCGATATGGTGATCGATTCGAATCCAGGCGCCCACCGCATCGGCTTCGACGCCACCACGAAGCTGCCGGGCG
This sequence comes from Phycisphaerales bacterium, assembly GCA_020427695.1. GTDB lineage: Bacteria > Planctomycetota > Phycisphaerae > Phycisphaerales > SM1A02 > JAGQOG01. The sequence goes on along the minus strand of JAGQOG010000432.1, from coordinate 4,637 downwards.
AATCGCGACTGGGACAACCCTGCCGCGACTATCCGCCGATCCTGCGGATGGACGATGCCACCCGGGCCCGGGTGGACACGCGCTGGACCGAGTACGGCTTCAATCGCTCGTAGCCGCGACCGGCGACTTGCGATCGGGCTCCCGCTTGGCCAGCACGTAGATCGCCGACCGCGCGAAGAGCAGCGCCGGGCTCGTCATGTGCGCCGCCATCTGGCGATTGCGCGCCCGCCAAGGCTCGTTCGGCGCCGCGTGAAACAGCCGCCACGACCAGGGACGGCCGCACGCATGGAGCAAGAGATAGAGCGGCAGGAGCACCTTCCGCTTCCATCGATCGCCCAGCACCGCGACCATGTCGGCGCCATGGAGGTTCGCAAAGTAGCGTACCTGCGTGTAGGTCATCGGCGAGATGTGGCCGCGGTCCTCCTCGGCTCCGGGGGGAAGGTCGCGGAAGTCCGCCGGCGAGAACTGGTAGAACGTGCCGGTCAGCAGGAACTGCATCCGCGAGTGGAAGCTGGTGATGTTCGGCGTCGAGATGACGATCCGGCCGCCCGGGCGGGCGATGCGGATCAGCTCCGCGATGAGCTGCACGGCGTCGAGCACATGCTCGATGCCCTCCATGCAGACCACCGCGTCGAAGGCGCCGTCGTCGAACGGGAGCGACGCATTCATGTCTGCGAAGACGTAGTCAGGCCGACGACCGTTGATGTCGGCGGAGACGACGAGATGACCGCGGTCGCGCAAGAGATCGGTGAACTGCCCATGGCCGGCGGGCATGTCGAGCACCCGGATCGGGCGGCCCGCCGAACGGGCCACGCCGTCGAGGATCTCGGCGATCGCGACCATGTACCCGGTCACCCGCTGGGTGCCGCTGTAGAACGGCCGCCCCTGAGCGCCAGCTCGTGCCATCGCGACCGAGGGTCCGTGTTCACTCAAGTGGGCATCCTCTCGACTCGAACGGCACAGCTCGGCCTTGGCCCCGGATCCTGCTCTCGACGCCAGCGGCCGCGGCAGGCTACCACGATCGCCCTGGCTCCTCCCTCGGTCCACTCCTCGGCGAACGAGGCCCAAGCGCCGCGTCTGCATCCTTTGCAGGCGCGAGATTCGAAGCCTTATGCTCGTGGTCGGATTTGGGTTCGGCCCCCAAAGGGGCGCTGCGGAGCTGACGCTCAAGACCTGAGCGACCGGCGGGAGCACGAGGGGAGGATTCCCGCCCACAAGACACTCACCGCACCCCCTTTTCCCGCGCGGCGGAGCATCACTTGGTGCTCCGCCGCGACCTTTTTTGGCCCTCGCACCCTCTGGTACCGTAATGGCCGCGCGGCCCTTCGACGATAGGAGAGCGTGATGCACACCCCGCTTGCGTTGTTCGTGGTCCTGTCCGGTGTGTCCGGCCCTGCGCCCGTCGCGCCCCCCGCACCGGTCGCGCCGGTTCCAGCGTCCCGCCAGCTCGCCTGGCAGGACCTCGAAACGTGTGCCTTCGTCCACTTCGGCCCGAACACGTTCACCGGCAAGGAATGGGGCAAGGGCACCGAGGATCCGGCGATCTTCAAGCCGACCGACCTCGACTGCCGGCAGTGGTGCCGGGTCTTCCGCGACGCCGGCATGAAGGGCGTGGTCGTCACCGCCAAGCATCACGATGGGTTCTGCCTCTGGCCCAGTCGATTCACGGCGCACACCGTGGCCGCCAGCCCTTGGAAGGACGGCCAGGGCGACGTGCTGCGCCAACTCTCCGATGCGTGCCGCGAATACGGCCTGCGGTTCGGGGTCTACCTGAGCCCGTGGGATCGAAACCATCCCCTCTATGGCACCGGGGAGCCCTACAACGAGGCGTACCGCGGCCAGTTGCGCGAAGTCCTGACCGGCTACGGCCCGGTCTTCGAGGTGTGGTTTGACGGCGCCTGTGGGGAAGGTCCCAACGGCAAGCGGCAGGTCTACGACTTCCCGTCGTTCGAATCCGTGGTCCGGGAGTGCCAGCCCGACGCGGTGATGTTCTCCGACGTTGGGCCGGACATCCGTTGGGTCGGCAACGAGGAGGGCGAGGCGGGCGAGACAAACTGGGGCATGATGAACACCGCCGGTCACGGGCGCGGCAACGACAATCCACCCGCTCACCGCGCGCTCTACAGCGGCGAGTTGGAGGGCGAACGCTGGATTCCCGCGGAGTGCGACGTGTCGATCCGCCCGGGGTGGTTCTGGCGGGAAAACGAAAACGACAGCGTCAAGTCCGCCGAGAAGCTGTTCGACCTTTACGAACGATCGGTCGGTCGCAACGGATCGCTGCTCCTGAACGTGCCCGCCGACCAACGCGGCCTCATTCATGAGGTCGATGCGGCGCGGCTCATGGAGATGCGCCGACTGATCGACGCGACCTACGGCCACGACCTCGCCGCCGGTCGGTCGGCGATCGCGTCGAACGTGCGCGGCAGCGACGATCGGTTCGCCGCGGGGAACGTCACCGACGGCGACGCCACCACCTACTGGGCCACCGACGACAGCACGACCACCGCCGCCGTGGAGATCGATCTGGGCGGGACCTTCGAGGTCGATCGCGTGATGCTCCAGGAGGCGATCGCCCTCGGCCAGCGGATCGAGGCGTTCCATCTCGAGCTGCGCGTGGACGGCACATGGATGGATGCCGGTCAGGGGACGACCGTCGGACACAAGCGGATCATGATCACGCCGCGGGTCAAGGCGGACGCCGTGCGGGTGACGATCGACCGCGCCCGTGCGTGTCCGACGTTGACGCGCGTCGGCGTCTTCGCCACGCCGGCGGATCCTCGGGCCGCGGCCGCTGGTCCGTGACCGCACCCGCTTCCAAGGCCTCGATGGTTCCAGCGCCGAACGATCCGCTCGGCGTGGTGCCGCGTTGGCTGTCCTGGATCTTCCGGGTCGGGACGCTCCTGCTCCTGACCGGCTACTTCTTCTTCGTCTACTGCAACTTCCGCGCGATGCTCGGGGACTTCGGGTTCCACATCTCGACCATCCTGTCGGCCGGGATCACCACCCTGCTGATGTCCGCGATGGTCGTCTTCCTGGTGGGCGTGCCCGAGTTGCCGACCGTGTTCCTCGGGCACGTGCGGGCACGACGCCGGTTCGCCCGCGGGCTGTGTCCGCGCTGCGCCTACGACCTGCGCGGTCCGGGGGGTGCGTGTCCCGAGTGCGGCGCCCCCGGCGAGGAGCCGCCGGCGTATCGGCTGACCGCGGCTGCGGTGCGCCGATTCGCCTGGATCCTTCTCGTGGCGTGGCTGTTCGGCTCCGCAATCGGGGAGGCGTGGATGCTGCGCGACGAGGCGAGCTTCCGGGCGGCAGTCGAGCTGGTGGCCTCCACTCCACAAGCGAAGCCCTCGACCGGTGACCTCTCCGGGCTGGACCAGCCGGGATGGCAGGAGGGCTTCTTCGCGGCGCCCGGTGTCCAGGTCCACAAGATCCGCCGTGACCGTGCCTGGCCGGCGTCCCACTCCTGGATGATCTGGTCGCCCGAGCACGGCTTTGCGGCCGGTACACCCTTCCAGCTGCCACGGATTCCGGGCTGGCGGCCGACGGAGCCGGCCGAGACAGGGTCATGAGACCTCATGCATCCCCGGCGGTCCAATGCCGGTGCAGCTGGCCCCAAGGCACCAGCGTCGCGTCGGTGCGCTGCTGCGCCTCGGCGCCACCGTAGACGACGAGCGATTCGATCGGGATTCCCGGCGCTCCCAGCAGTCCGCGGACACGGGACGCGCCGTCGAAGAGGCTCGATGTCGCGGTCGTTGCGGCCTTCGCCTCGATGACGACGAGGCGCCCGCCTTCGTCCACGACCAGATCGGCTTCGACACCGTCCTTGTCACGGTAGAACGACAATCCACCACTGATCCCACGATTCGTCCGATGCTTGAGCACCTCGGAGACGACCCAGGTCTCGAAAATCGCGCCGCGCAGCGGATGCGATCTGAGCTGGTCGGCCGACCGGATGCCCAGAAGCCAGCACGCCAGTCCCGTGTCGTAGAAGTGGAGCTTGGGCATCTTGACGAGCCGCTTTCGCTGGTTGGAGTGGAACGCGGGCAGCCGGAATGCGATGAAACTCGCCTCCAGCACGCTCAGCCATGCCTTGGCCGTCGGCTGGGACACGCCGCAGTCGGACGCGAGCGAAGAGTAGTTCAGGAGCTGCGCGGTCCGCCCGGCGCAGAGTTCGACGAAGCGCTGGAACATCAGCAGGTCGCCGATGTTGCTGATGGTGCGCACATCGCGCTCCACATAGGTCGCCACGTACGACCGAAGCCAGTCGGCCGGGTCGAGCCCGCGATCGAGTATCCGCGGATACCCACCGGTGACCAGTGACTCGTCGAGCCCCGCGGGATGATCGGCGAAGCGAATCACCTCGCTCCGCGCCAATGGCAGCAGGTTCAGCACCGCCGACCGTCCAGCCAGCGACTGGCTCACGGACTCCACGAGCGCCAGGTTCTGCGAACCCGTCAGGATCCACCGTCCCGGCGCCGGCTCCTCATCGATCAGTCCTTGCAGATAGGAAGGAACTTCGGGCGTCCGCTGGACCTCGTCGAGAATCGCGCCCTCCGGAAACTGGGCGAGGAACGCCCGCGGGTCATCCGTTGCAAACGACCGGATGTCCGGCGCCTCCAGGTTGGCATACCTCTTCTCTG
>JAGQOG010000431.1 GCA_020427695.1 Phycisphaerales bacterium | reverse complement strand
TCTGGGGGCCACCGGTGCTCGTTGGGTGCTGTCCGCGCGACGGGCGCTGAACCTCCGGAGGTGTCCGCCAACGGACACCTGATACCCCCACCACGCGTCTTCGAACGCCGTGCGTCCACCCACACGCATGAACCGTCCTCCGTCCCCCGACCGGTCTGCTGATACCTGATACCTGATACCTGATACCTGCTCATCACGCTGACTTCCTCCCCACGCCCTCAGCCAGGCGATACACATAGGCCAGAAGCTCCGCCACGGCCTGGTAGTGCGCGGCGGGGATCTCCTGGCCCACCTCGCAGTCGCGGTACAGCGCCCGGGCGAGCGGCTTGCGCTCGACGACGGGAACGCCGTGCTGCGCGGCGAGCTGTCGAATCCGCAGGGCGAGGTGGTCCGCGCCCTTGGCCACCACCTTGGGCGCGTGCATCGACTCGGCCTGGTACGAGATGGCGACGGCGAAGTGCTCCGGGTTGGTGACCACGACGTCCGCCTTCGGCACCGCGGCGCCGATGCGCTGCATCGCGATCTGTTGCGCCATGCGGAGGCGGCGGCGCTTGACGTCGGGATCGCCCTCGTTCTGGCGGTATTCGTCCTTCACCTGCTGCTTGGTCATCTTGAGGTCGTTCTCGTGCTTCCAACGCTGCCACATGAAGTCGAGGAATCCGACGATCAGCAGCACCACGACCACCTTGAGGGCCACCGCCAGCATCATGTCGCCGATCGAGGCCAAGGCGCCCATCAGCGGCAGGTTCGGGAGGGACGCGATCCGCGGCGCCAGGTCGAGGATCGCGGCCCCGCCGACGACCATGACCGTGGCCAGCTTCAACGTGTCGATGCCCGCCTTGCCGAGCGCCCGCTTCCCCACCACCCTGGCCATGCCCTGGAGGGGATTCAGCCGACTCGCCTTCGGTTGCAGCGCCTTGGGCGCGAGCAGCAGTCCCACCTGGAGGGCGTACGAGCCGTAGGCGATCGCCCACGAGGCCAGCACGATCGGCGCCAGCGCCTTGATCGCCACTTGGCCGCCGAGCGCCGCGAGCGGCAGCACTTCGTCCGGTCGCAACGTGCCGCCCCACGCGTCACCCCCCAGCGCGGAACCGACCAGCATCTTGAGCTGACCGAGCATCGGCATCACCCCGAGCCACAAGGCGCCGACGGCGCCGAGCAGCATGACGGCGGCGGCCATGTCGGCGCTCTTCGCGAGATTCCCCTCCTCCCGCGCCTCCTGGCGTCGCTTCGGAGTGGCATCCTCGGTCCGATCGCCCAAGTCGTCAGCCATGGGCGCCCTCCTCGACGAACGCCGCCAGACCGTCGAACACCGCTTCGGTCTCGTCCATGAGCGCCGCCCCGATCGGTCCGAGGGCGATCACGATGACCCCCAGCCCGATGACGATCCGGAGCGGGAAGCCGAGACTGAGCACGTTGAGCTGGGGCACGGTCTTGGCCAGGAATCCCAGCACCACCGTCTCGAGAAACACGAACGCGAGCAGCGGAGCGCTGACCCGCAGCGCGAGCTCCAAGGTCGAAAGCAGCAGCCCGGAGAGGAAGCCCGGCAGGTCCCGATCGACAAGAAGGCCGATCATCGCCTGTCCCGGCGGAAGGCGCTCGAAGCTGCCGAGCACGGCGCCAACCATCGCCTCGATGCCCCCCGCGGCGACGAACGCCGCGAGCAGCATCAGGAACAGGAACTGCTCGAGCACATCCGCCTCCTCGCCGATCGCCGGGTTGTAGAACCGTGCGAAGCCGAGGCCCATCTGCTGCCCCATCACGAGACCGCCGGTCTGCGCCGCCACGAGCGGGAGCGACGCGACCAGGCCGATGAGCATTCCCACCGCCGCTTCGGACGCCACCGCGACCGCCAGCGACGGGAGCGATCCGTCCGTTGCCGCCGGGTGAACGACCCCGGCCATCGCCGGATACACCGCCAGGCCGAGCATGAAGACGAGCAGCACGCGCACCCGAACCGGAAGAAGCGGCGAGGCCAGCACCGGGGCGAAGACCGCCAGTCCGCCGAGCCGGAACGTCACCATGAGCGCGGGCTGCACGTGCTCGAGCAGGGCCTGGAGGTTCGGAAGCTGCACGCGCCGTCCTCCGTGGGGTCAGGTGCTGAACATCTCGACGGCGAAGTCGGCGAGCCGCTCGGCGATCCAGCCCATCAGAATCACCGCCACCACGATCATGGCCGCGATCTTGGGCACGAACGAGAGCGTCTGCTCCTGGATCTGGGTCACGGCCTGTCCGATGCTCACGAGCAGTCCCACCAGCAGGCCGGCGCCGAGAATCGGTGCGGCGAGAATAAGGGTCTCGACCAGGGCGTCGCGGACGAGATCGAGGGCGTCGAGGGGCATGGGCAGTGGGCGGCGAAACGGATCGGGAGCAGGACCGCCGATCGGCGGACGTCGAGGTGGCGGCGCGCCGTCATCCGAACGGCGTGGCGCCGGCGGGCGCCCCGGGTTGCACGAAGCCGGTCATGAGCGAGGTCGTGACGAGCTGCCAGCCGTCTACCAGCACGAACAGCAGCAGCTTGAAGGGCATGGACACCAGCACGGGCGGCAGCATCAGCATGCCCATCGAGATGAGCAGGCTCGAGATCACCATGTCGATCACCAGGAACGGAAGGTAGATCCGGAAGCCGATCAGGAACGCGGTCCGCAGTTCGCTGAGCATGTACGCGGGCACCAGGGTGAGCATGTCCACGTCGGCGCGGGACAGCCGCGACGGATCGGACACGTCCACGCCCCGGTACTCGAGGATGGCGTAGAGGCTCGACCAGTTGCCCGTCGCCTCGAGCTGCGCGAACATGAATTCGCGCAAGGGCTCCTTCGCGTCGTTCCACGCGACCAGTTGATCGGTCTGGGTGCCGTCGAGGTACGGCCGCACCCCCTCGTCGTACATGCGTCCGAAGGTCGGGGCCATCACCACAAAGGTGAGGAACAGCGCGAGTCCCGTGATCACCTGCGTGGGCGGAAGCGACTGGGTGCCCAGCGCCTGGCGCAAGAGGCTCAGCACGACCACCATGCGCACGAAGCACGTGCACATGATGAGCAGCCCGGGCGCCAGCGAGAGCACGGTGAGCAGGAGGAGGATGTTGAGGGCGCCGCTCAGTCCGCCGTCGATCCCCGGCACCGCCCGCGCGGCCTCCTCGACCACACCGATCGGATTGATCGGCGCGGTGGGAGCAGCGGTCGCGAGCAGCGACAACACGCTCACCTGGTCTGTCTCCCCGCCAGCAGGCGAGAGAGTCCCGCGCGACTGCGGGTAAGGTCGATCGTTTCGACCATCGGCGCGTCGCTCGCGCGGACGGGCCGCGCGCGGGAAGCGGAAACGGCCACGGGCGCGCTTCGATCGATGCGCCCGGTGGCGCCGTTCAGCAGGGCCACGAACGCCGAGCTGCTCGGGCTCTCGACGCGGGCGACGAGATCGGCGACTTCGTCCCGATCGGAGATGTCCGCCAAGGTGCGCATGACGCCCGCCGCCTGGTGGACGCACAGCACGCGCCGACCGACCTGGAGCAGGAGCACGCTCTGGCCTCGACCAACCGGATAGCGCGCCAGCACCTGCATCACACCGGACGGACGACGTCCGCCCGCCAAGGGACCGGTGGTGCGCCGCATGAGGGACAACACGACCCACGCCAGCGCGAGGACCAGCGCCAGGGAGCCCAGGGTGCGGGCCATGGCGCTCCGCCGAGGATCAAGGAAGGACGGCAGCCATCCGGATCCTTCGTCGGTCGCGGCGCTGGCGGTCCCGGCGACGGCGGCGGACGCTCCCGGTCCGCCGAGCGTCGGCGGCGGTCCCAGCGGGATCCGTTCGGCCGGCGGCACCGTGGTGGGCGGCGCTCCCGATTCGGGCGAGCGGCGCGAGGCCGGCGACGGCGCGACGGACGCGTCCATCGGCTCCGCCAACGGCGCCAATCGAGGAACGGCGCGCACCGGATCGCTTCCACCGGTCGTGGCGCTCGTTCCCGCACCGATCGCGAGCGGCGCGTTGACCGCGGGCACCGGTTCCGAGCTGAGGGCGGATCCGGTCGCCGGCTGCTGCGCCGCGGCGAGACTCGCCAGCGCCAGCACGGCCACGGCCACGATCGGACGAGCGTAGAGGATCCCTTCGGGACCGGTGGAGACGAATCGACTGCGCATGAGCCTTCCCTGGCAATGCCGCCGGATCCTCCGGCGGGCCCGCAACGCGGGCAGGTCGTTCGTGATGTCGTCCTAGGCACGTTCCTCGCGGCGCACGGGATCGACGATCTCGCTCACCCGTACGCAGAAGCTCTCGTTGAGCACCAGCACCTCGCCCCGTGCGACGTGCCGACCGTTGACGTAGATGTCCACCGGGTCCCCGGCCGCCTTGTCGAGCTCGACGACCGATCCGGCGTTCAGGCGGAGGACGTCCTCGACGACCATCCGCGTGCGCCCCAACTCGATCTTCACCTGGAGATTGACGTCGCTGAGCAGATCGATCGCCTCGACGCCGCCGTTCGCGCCGGGCCGGGACAGCTCCGCCATGGGCACCGGGCGCGGGCCCTTGGCGTCCTCGATCTCCTTGGCCATTCCGGTCACCTCGCCGACCGCCTGGCGGGCGAGCTGCTCGACCTGCTCGGCCTCGCCGGAGCCATCCGGCGTACCAGCGGACATGCCAGCGGCGCCATCGGGGGCGGGCGAAGGGGACGCGTGAGGATCGTTCGGCCTGTCAGCCATGCATGGGCTCCAGATCCGCCTGGCAACGCCATGGCCGAGCGAATCCGACGGGACAACGGCATCGATCGGCGGTTCTTCTCGGCATCTCGGACCAGATTGCTCAAAAGAAGGTCGATTCTGCGCCACCGCGCAGGTTCTGCCGGGCGACCGGTCAGCCCACGCGGAACCCGGTGCCGCACACGATCACGGCCTTGAGGATGATCGGCTCCTCCGCATCGGGCGCGGATTCGAACCGGTCGTTGAGCAGATCGTGGATCCGGCGCGTGAGGTGGTCGAGCCGGGGCTCCTGGAAGTGCTTGGGCTCGGCCGTGCGCCAGATCGCCAGCACGTCCGCCCGGATCTCGTTCTTGAACCGCTCGAGCTGCGCCGTGACCTCCTCGGCGTGGCGTGCCCGCACCTGCACGTAGATCTCGGCCGGGTAGATGTAGGTCACGCCCGACCGGTCGTTGGCCAGCCGATCGGAGAGCACCTCGATCTCGACGATCTCGTTGCCCTCGTCGTGGGCGGCCTCCGCCGACGGCACGGCGACCACCTCGGCCGGCGGGCGCATCACGTGCATGAGGGCCATGATGCCGGCGGCCTCGACGACGAGCATCACGACCACAACCACGATGAGCTTGACGGGCGAACGCTTGGCCGGCGCTTCGGTCGGCGCCGGCGCGGGCGGAGCGGCGGTCTCCTCGGACATCGGCAGGTGCCTCCTTGTCCAAGGCCATCGGCTCGATCCACCCGGTGGTTCATCCCCGCATCGGGTCGGGCTGGGACGACAGGGTCGAAGGTGCGGATCGTTCCGTTTGCGCGGCCCGCCGCTGGGGCGGCGCGAGAACCGGCATCCGGTGCGGCTCCAGTCCGAGTTCGAGCCGGCAGGTCGGGGTCGGGTTCGCCGGAGCGTCGCCGTCCACCTGGAATCGGAACGGCGTCTCCGAGGAGAGCACCACCGATCGGCCGGATGCATGCCGAAGGTCGTGTTCGTCCAGGTGCGTGCCCAGCATGAGGTGCGTCGCCCAGCCGAGAAGATCCGACACCGATTCGGTGGGGAAGAACGCCGTCTCGAGCATCCCGCTGGTCATCGACGCCATGGGCAGCGGGTCGAGCCGGAGCGCGTACTGCCTCGCGTTCGCGACGATTGCGAAACCCCGCGCACCGGCCGCGCCGCCGCCGTCGATCCGGCGCCCGTCCACCTCGACGCGCAGCCGGGCCGGTACGTACGACAACACCTGTCGGAGCATCGGACGCAGGTACGACAGGTGCGAGATCCGGTGGCCACGCGTCGACGAGAGATCGTGCACGACCTCCGCGTCGAGACCGACCGACGCCATCAGCAGGAAGGCCTCCCGCGCCTGCTCGGTGCCGTCGGCGGCAACGACCCGGGCGGCGCCGAGATCGACCGCCACGCGCTTGCCGTGGGCAAGCGTGCGCAGAAGCGTCGCGATGCGCCGGTTCATGCCCCAGCCGCGCGCGAACAGGTTCTCCGTGCCCGATGGGAACTGGTACACGGGCACGCCGGCGGCCGCCGCTTCCGGCGCGGCCAGACGCACGGTGCCGTCTCCCCCCACCACCACCAGGAGTTCGACGCCCGCGAGCAGTGGCGCGAGCCACGTCGCCGTGGGACCGCGCTGCGTGTGCACCAGCCTCGGCTCGTGACCCGCCGCACGGAGCGGTTCGACCAGGCCTTCGGCGGTCCGAACGGACGTTCCGCCGCCTGAAACGGGATTGCAGAGCAGGAGCATGTGCATGGGATCGACGCCGAGAGACCGTGGATTGTGCCCGAGTCCGGCCTTCCGTACCATCCCGCCATGCGTCGAGGTCTGTTCGCGATTCTCGCCCTGCTCGTCGTGGTCCCGACCGCGGCGGCCCAGGACCAGGAGTACGTCCTCGGCGACGACGACGCCTGGAAGCTGCCGCAGGAGGTCGATCCCGCCTCGCCCGAAGGCCAGGCCATTGCGATCCGGCTCGCCCTGGCGAACGGCGAGTACGAACGGGTCAACCAGCTGGCCACCTCCTGGCTCGAGCGCAACGATCCGAATCCCTTCCGCGCGGAAGTGCTGCTCGCGCGGGGAGACGCCCTGCTCGGGATGGGCGACGAGTACAAGGCCCTTTACGACTACGAGGCGGTCGCCACGCTCTATCCGGGGAGCGACGTCTTCGTCACCGCGCTCGAGCGCGAGTTCGACATCGCGGTGAAGTATGCCAACGGAATGAAGCGCAAGCTCTGGGGCATCCGCTGGATCGGCACCGACGACGAGGCGCAGGAGCTCCTCATCCGGATCCAGGAGCGGCTCCCGAGCAGCAATCTCGCCGAGCGGGCGGGCATGGAGCTGGCCGACTACTACTTCCGCAAGCGCGAAATGCGACTGGCGGCCGACTCGTACGACCTCTTCATCGAGAACTACCCCCGCTCGGCCCAGATCTCCAAGGCGCGGCTTCGTTTGATCTACGCGTTCCTGGCGTCGTTCAAGGGCCCCGAGTTCGACGCTTCGGGTCTCATCGAAGCTCGCGGCGCCATTCGAGCGCTGGAGGTCACCGAGCCCGCCACCGCCCAGCAGATCGGTTCGGACGCCCTCCTGGTTCGAATCGACGAGTCGATCGCGGCGAAGCTGCTCGTGCAGTCGCAGTGGTACTTCAAGCGCAAGGATCCGATCGCGGCGGAGCTCTGCCTCCGTCGGCTCATCGACCGCTTCCCGCGGTCGGTCGCGGCCCGCGAGGGCGCGGCGCTCGCGGAGAAGGTCCTGGCGCAGCTGCCGGAGCGGATTCGAGCCACAGCGCCGGACTACAAGGCCTTCCTCGCCACGCCGCCGCCCGAGGCCGCGGAGCTGGAGGGACGTCCGGAGCAGCCAGGGATCGACGCCCCCGCCCGACCCGGAAGCGAACCGCCGGAAACGTCGCCGCCGGACGCCACCGCGCCGCTCGACCCCACCGAAGTCCCGCCCGGAAGCACATCGCTCCCGCCGCAGGCGTCGCCCCTCAAGCGGCGGGGAGACCAGCCATGAGCGGTCGAACCCATGCGTCTCGCGCCGGGCGACTCCGCGGGGCCGGCATGGCGATCGCCGCCGGCGTCGTGGCGCTCGCCGGCTGCGCCTCGAATCCGACCGAAGGCTACTCGACCGAGCCGCCGTTTCCCGCGAACGTGCAGACGGTGAGCGTGTCGATCTTCGAGAACAAGACCTACGTGCGCGACATCCAGTTCGACATCGCCGATGCGCTCATCAAGAAGATCGAGTCCACGACGCCCTACAAGGTGACCGGCGCCGGGTTCGCCGACACCTCGATGACCGGTCGGATCACGAACGTCACCCTGCGGCAGCTCTCGAAGTCGACCGCCACCGGCCTCGCGGAAGAGGACGTGCTGGTGGTGACGGTGGACTTCGAATGGCGCGACCTGCGGACGGGCCAGCCGATCGTCGAACGGCGGGGATTCACCGCCGACGGGCTCTTCGTTCCGTCGCGCCCCTCCTCCGAGCCGATCGATCTCGGCCGCTTCGCCGCGGCCCAGGCGCTGGCCACCGACATCGTCGGCGAAATGCGCTCGACCTGGTAGACGGCCTCGCGACCGCCCCGGGAACGCGGCGACGCGTTCGACCGCCCCCGGAGCCGCCATCGCCCCTATCCTCTCCGTATCGTCGAGCCGCGGATCCACTGCGGTCCCTGGCACGAACCCTTCCCCGACACGCCGCACGGTCCCGCACCCCCGACTTCTCCACGCATGCCGCACCGCCTTCCCCGCTTCGACACGATCCTCGCCGAGCGCACGCCCGATCGGAACGGCGGTTCGCGCGAACCGCAACGACCGGGCGAGCCCAACGGGAACGAGCCGCCCGGTCGCGGCAGCCCCCAGCCGCCGGTCAAGCTGCGCCGGCAGGTGATGACGTGGCTGACGCTGCTCCTGCTCGTGGTGCTGGTGTGGATGGTGCTCAACAGCTCGAGCACGCGGGGACACCGCCTGAAGACGTGGGACGAGTTCCTCACCTTCGTCCGCCAGGAGAAGATCGAGTCCAACTCGATCCTGATCGAGGACTCCCGGATCTCCGCCACGCTCAAGCCGAACACGCCTGGCTTCGAGGGGGCCGGCAGCGGCCCCACGACGATCTACGTCAAGATCATTCCCGGCGAGTACGACTGGTACAAGAACGAGTTGCGCCACCTGACCCGCGAGGACGTCGATGCCAGCGGCGCGGTGGTCGAGCGACCGGTGACCGTCGGCTGGCGGGAGGAGGTCGGATCCAGCGTTTGGATGCAGCTCCTGATGACCGTGGCTCCGGTGCTGCTCCTGTTCCTGCTGCTCTGGGTGATCCTGGCGCGGTCGATGCGCGGCGCCGGCGGCGGGCCCGGCGGCATGCTGGGGAGCTTCGGCAAGAGCCGGCACCGGCTGTCGTCGAAGGACACGGTGAGCGTGACGTTCAACGACGTCGCCGGCGTGGACGAGGCGAAGGACGAGGTGCGGGAGATCGTCGAGTTCCTCAAGAACCCCAAGAAGTTCCAGCGCCTCGGCGGACGCATTCCGCGCGGCGTCCTGCTGGTCGGGCCCCCGGGCTGCGGCAAGACCCTCCTCGCCAAGGCCATCGCCGGCGAGGCCGACGTGCCGTTCTTCTCGATCTCGGGCTCCGACTTCGTGGAGATGTTCGTCGGCGTCGGCGCCTCGCGCGTGCGCGACCTCTTCAAGCAGGCGAAGGAGAACTCGCCCTGCATCATCTTCCTCGACGAGATCGACGCCGTGGGCCGCAGGCGCGGCGGCGGCTTCACCACCGGCGGCCATGACGAGCGCGAGCAGACGCTGAACGCGATCCTCGTCGAGATGGACGGCTTCGAGGCCAGCGACCAGGTGATCGTGATCGCGGCCACCAACCGCTCCGACGTCCTCGATCCGGCGCTCACCCGACCGGGCCGGTTCGATCGGCAGGTGGCGGTGCAGTTGCCCGACCTCGTCGGACGGCGGCAGATCCTCGACGTGCATGCCCGCAAGGTGAAGATGGCCGACGACGTCGATCTCGACCGGCTCGCCCGGGGCACGCCCATGTTCTCCGGCGCCGATCTCGCCGCGGTGATCAACGAGGCCGCGATCATCGCCACGCTCGCGTCCAAGGAGGCGGTCGAGATGACCGACCTCGAGGAGGCCCGCGACAAGATCCGCTTCGGCCGCGCCCGGCGCAGCCGTCGCGTCGTCGAGAAGGAACGCGTCGCCACCGCCTACCACGAGGCGGGGCACGCGGTCGTCCAAGCGCTCATCGGCGACGCCGATCCCCTGCACAAGGTGACGATCATCCCCCGCGGACAGGCGCTCGGCGCCACGTTCAGCCTGCCCGAGGACGACCGCTACGGCTACGGACGCCGCTGGCTCGCCGCGACCATGCGCGTGCTGTGCGGCGGCCGCATCGCCGAGCAGCGCAAGACCGGCGACATCTCCTCCGGCGCCGGCATGGACATCCGGATGTCGACCTCGCTCGCCCGCCGCATGATCCTCGAGTGGGGCATGTCGCCGCGGCTCGGCTTCGTGAACTACTCCGGCGAGGACACGCAGGAGATGTTCGTTCCCGAGAAGGACTACTCGCAGGAGACGGCGCGGATCATCGACGAGGAGGTCCGCCGGCTGATCGACGAGGCGTACGCCGACGCCGAGCGGATGATCAACGACAACTGGGAGGGCGTGGTCGCGATCGCCGAGGCGCTCCTCAAGTACGAGACGCTCCAGCGCGAGGACGTCGAGCGCCTGCTCCGCGGCGAGCGCATGGACAAGCCCACGGTCGCCGAGCTGCTCAGCGCCGAGGCGGCGCGGCCGGCGCGGCCGGCCCGACCGGCGCCGAGCGACAAGCCCGGCGAGGAGCCGGGGCCCGGCGTGCTGCCCAGCCCGGCGTGAGGTGCGCGGTCCCCTACGACGTCGCCGTCCACAGCGACAGCAGGATCCCCAGGTCCGCGCCGTCGACAACGCCGTTGTCGTCGAGGTCGCCCGGGTTCGGCCAGCCCCAGCCGCTGAGGAGGATGCCGAGATCGGCGCCGCCCACGAC
>JAGQOG010000038.1 GCA_020427695.1 Phycisphaerales bacterium | reverse complement strand
GTGGTCACGAAAGCAAACCAGATTTCGTGGCTCACGACGTTCTTCGGCCAGGGCGATGGCACGTTCACCGGGCCGTCCGAAAAGCAGCTGGCCGGGTTCACCAGCACCAATCGACCCGTGGTCGCCGACCGAAACGGCGACGGGCATCTTGACGTGCTCTCGAGCACGACCTACTGCAACGTGAGCTACGGCAATGGGAATGGTGGCTTCCCCAGTGGGAATCTCCCCGATGGGGGGTACTCGCTTATGGCGGCTGCGGCCGACTTCACCGGCGATGGCGTCGTCGATGTCGCGAACCTGCGGAACACCGCGCAGATCGCAATTGCTCACTACTGGGAGGAAGGGGGCTCCGCAGTGATCAACACGTTGACGGTCGAGCCAAACGCGGTCGCCATCGTCACCGGCGATCTCAACAACGACGGCGTGCCCGACCTGGTGACAGCCAACTCGTACAGCGAGAGCGTTTCCGCCATCATCGGCATCGGCGACGACGACGGCACATTCGAGCCTCCAGTCTCCTACGACGCGTCGAACGCCTTCAGCGTCCTTCTCGAGGACTTCGACGGAGACGGCCGGCTGGACATCGCCGCCACGGGCGTTGACGGCGTCTCCGTGCTCCTGAACATGGGCGGCACGGTGTCTTCCCCCGCTGATCTCAACGGCGACGGCGTGGTGAACGGGGCCGACCTGGGTCTGCTGCTGGCGGAGTGGGGCGTGTGCCGAAACGCCGGCGCCTGCCCAGCCGACCTCGACGGCAACGGCGCCGTGGACGGCGGCGACCTCGGCCTGCTGCTCGCCAACTGGGATCCGTATCAGCTCCAGTAGCCCAGCAGCAGGCCGAGATCCTCGCCGTCGACCGACCCGTCACCGTTGAGGTCGGCGGGGCAGCCGGAGCAGGGGCCCCATTGGGCCAGGAGAATGCCCAGGTCCCCGCCATCGACGACGCCGTCGCCGTTGAGATCGCCGGGCACGCCGTTGGGCGTGCACGCGATCGTCATCTGGCCCGCACCGGTCGCCCCCCCGTAGCCGCCGAGACGGATCTTGTACGGCTCCCCTGCCTGGACCTCGAAGGCGACGAGGCTGTCGGTCGGTGGGCCGAAGCACAGCGGGAAGTCGTTGTTGCACGCGAGCAGGATGGTCGAAGTGCAGTCCCAGCCCTCGTAGACGGCGATCCAGGAGTCGAAGTCCACCGTGCCACAGGTGGCGACGATCGCGTCGCCGGTGCACGGCGCGACCCAGTCGTACCAGACGTCCGCCTCGATGAGGCTGGACTGCGGCGTGCCGCAGCCCGGGTGCGCCGGACCGTCGGTCGTCGCGCCGTTGGTGTCGATGTTGAGCGAACCCGTGAAGTCGTCGATGAACAGCGCGTCCGCGCAGTCATCGAAGAGCGGCGAGCAGCTGACCGTGAGGGTGCCCGAGCCGACCGTCGGCGTGAGAGCCCCGATGCGGATCATGTAGGTCTCGCCCGTCTGCACGTAGATGCCGTCGAGCGTCGCCGTCTTGTTGGCGCATCCCGGCGTGTCCGTGGCGCAGCCGAGCAGGTCGAAGAACGACGGCGGGCATGGACCCGCGTCGTAGACGGCAATCCACGTCTGGAAGCCGGCCTGGCCGCAGGTGCTGACCTTGAGGTAGCCGGTGCACTCTGCGGCGTACTTGAACCAGACGTCCTTGGTGACCACGATCCCCTGGTCGTTGTTCGTGATCCAGTTGCACTCCTCGTGGGTCACGCCGTCGTTGGAGGCGTTGGTGACGCTGAAGGGCGTCGTCCCGTTGCCGATGGACGCCGGGTTCGCGCAGCTGTCGTTGGCGGGGGCGAGGCCGCACACCTCGATCGCGACGCCGACGCAGGGGTTGTCCCACTGGAGCGCGCAGCACAGCGGATCGATCTGGCACACGTTGGCGCAGCAGTCCGGGTCGTTGCAGCCCGGCGAGTTGTGGACCACGTCGCACGGCTCCTCGCCAGGGCAGCCGAGACAGAGATCGATCGCCTGGACGACGCAGAGCGTGTCCCAGGCCACCTCGCAGCAGAACGGATCGTTGGAGCAGACCAGGAGGCAGCAGTTCTGGTACTGGCAGCCCGGGGACCCGTTGGACTGGAAGCAGTCGCCGTCGTTGACGCTCCCGCACGAGTCTCCGAATTCGTTCTCCAGCGCCGAGGTGATCGCCCCGTGGGCGTTGACGAACCCGTAGCCGAAGCTCTCGTCGTAGCCGATCGCGCCGAGGTCCTGGGCGCCGAGAGCCATCGCGATCTCGACGCCGGCGGAGGGCAGGTTCGGGACCAGGCTGATCACCAGCGCCGCGACGCCCGCGGCGCACGGCGAGGAGGCGGACGTGCCGCAGAACAGGCCGCTGCCCGAGTTGCCCACGGTCGTGCCCACGAGCACGCCGGGCGCGCACAGGAACAGGCTCTCCTCCTCGGGCCACAGCGTGCCACTCATGCCGTAGTTGCTGAAGCCGGCGAGCGAGCCGTCGGGGTTGAGGGCGCCGACGGCGTTCACCCAGCGGATGCTCGCGGGGTAGCCGATGTTGGGCTGGCCGATGCTGTTCGCGTCGCCGTTGCCCGAACTGGCGAAGTGCACCATCCCGTTGGAACGAGTCAGTTTGAGCTTGTCCTCGAGGGCATTGGACTGCGGGCCTGCGCCGTAGGAGTGGTTGGTGACGCGCACGCCGATCGTCTCGGCGATCTCGAGGCCGTCGATCACGGATGACCAGAGCACACCGGAGCCGGAGCAGGCGCCACCACCGCCGTCGTTCCAAATCTTCATCGAGACCGACGGGCACTGGGGGGCGACGCCGACGACGCCCGAGCCGTTGAGCATGGCGGAGATGCAGCCCGCCACGAACGTACCGTGACCATCGCAGGCGTTCCAGGGACCGCCGTCGCCGCCGCTGTTGACGAAGTCGTAGCCGGGGAGCTGGTTGATGTCGGGGTGGGACTGGGCGATGCCGTTGTCGAAGATCGCGACGACGACCGATGGGTCGCCCATCGTGAAGTCCCAGGCGTCGGTCGAGTCCATGTCGCGGTCGAGGATCCCGTCGGGCGTGGGCCAGCCCAGGCATGTGCCCGTGTAGCTGTCGGCGGGATTGAAGTGCTGCCAGCAGGTGTCGAACGCGGGCTCGGCGGGAATGACGTCCGGATAGACCGGAAACAGCCAATCGACCTCGGCCCACCGCGTGGCGGGATGGAGGGCGAGCGCGTTGGCCTGGTCGATCACGTCGAAGCCGTTGCGCGAGGCGCTGCGGATGCGGTAGGCGCCGCTCATGCCGCCCCAGCCGCGCTCGCCGAGCTCGGCCCCGGGGGCCAGCTGCGCCATGATGGCGCGGGCGGCCGGATCGTCGACCTCGGGCAGGAAGCGAACCATGATGCTCGGTGTCGCGTTCATCGAGCCGCCGCGGAAGTCGTCGAAGACGGGCGAGACGAAGGCCATGCCCGACGCGAGGGCCCGCTCGAGGTCGTCAGGCCGGCCGCCGACGTCGACCATCCACCACCCGGGGCGCATCGGCGCCGTGACGCGGCCCTCGAGGCCCTGCGCCGCGAGAATCGCCACGGGATCCGCGGAGGGATCGTCCGGATCGACGAACACGGCAAGGCGCGTGGTGTCGCGGTCCAGCACCTGGGCATGCCCGTGGTAGTAGCGCACGGTCGGGGTCTCGGCGCGGGCCGGAAGCACGAGGACGGCCAGCCCGAGGGCGGCCGTCGCCAAGATGGCTGAGGGTCGTGAGTCGTTCATGTGATGCTCCTCGAACGGTCCTCGGGGTGGCGGCGAGCGTCGGAGCCTCGGGGAGTCCGGGCGCTCGCGATCGAACGGTCTCTCTTGGGAACGCGGAAACCGGCGGTGGATCGCGACAGGCGATTTCGAAGAAACGGCCGGAAATCTATGGGGACCATGCGGTTGATCGTCTGGGCGGTCCGCCGCTTCTCACGGATCTGGCGTCGGCGCAAGATCGGCGAATCCGGGTATCAGGTGCGTGATGCCGCCCCTCCACTGGGTGAGAATGCGACGTGGCCTCGGCACCAGTGGCACCGCGCGTGCGGTCGCATGGCTGAATCGGTCGGTCGAGCCACGCGCGCCAGAGAGGGAGCCACGCATGCGGAGCGGAATCGTTGCGGTTGCCGGCACTTGCGTCGTCCTCGCCGCCAGTGCGGGCTCGGTCCACGCCGGTCTCGACTACACCTGGACGTACTACCGGCCGGGCAACACCGGCGTCATGGGCGACTTCAGCGACGCCCTGTGGATCGATCCGACGGGGCAGTTGTACCTCGGCGGCTACGACCCGTTCTTCGAGGAAGGCGGATTCTCACGGTTCGTCGAAGCGGAGAACCGCTGGGAGAACTTCTCCAACGTCGATCATCCCGTGATCGGGTCGTCGGAGAACACAGGCGCCGCCCGAGTGAGCGACATCGAGCCCGACGCCAGCGGGGTCCTGTGGATGGGCACGTGGCGCGGAGCGCTCTCCTTCGATCCTGCGGTCGGTCCCGATTCGCTCGTGCGCTACGACGCCTCGAACTCGCCCATGCCGGGCGGACGGACGATGGACGTCGGCATCGCGCCGGACGGCACCGTGTGGTTCGCGTGCTTCGGCGTGTCCTGGGGCGGCGGCGGGCTTGCCCGCTACCAGCCGGCGAGCGGCGACTGGACGATCTGGGGGTTCGATCCGGAATCCGACGGATGGCCCGGTCGCACGCTGTGCGAGACGGCCGTCGTGCAGCCGAAGCCCGGCGGCGGATACCTCGTTTGGATCGAGGACACGTTCGGCGACGTCGTGTACGACAGCGACACGGCGGCCTTCACCGCCTTGCCCAGCACGGACACGCCGGGCGCGATCAAGTCGATCCCGGCCAACAGCACCGACGACGCGGGCAACACCTGGATGCTCCGGCTCGTCGCCCCCGGGCAGCTCTACTCGCTCGAGTACCGCACGCCCGACGGCGACTGGGTCGTCCCTCCTCCTCCGCCGTTCGGCGGCGCGATCGAACTCGGCACGTTCCGCGCATTCGGCGACGGCGAGGCGCTCATGATCGCGGGCGGGACCGGCAGCCTGGCGTGGCACTTCGACGGTCGGGCATGGCACGACCTCGGCGAGTGGCGATCAGGCGGATTCACCTTCGCCATCGACATGGACAGCGCGGGGAACGTGTGGGTGTCTGGAAACGGCGGCGCCGGCCGACGCGACGCCGTGACCGGACAATGGCAGCGCTACCGCATCACGAACACCGGCCAGATCGACAACTTCCTGCGCGACCTCGCGTTCGCGCCGAACGGCGATGTCTGGGTGACCGGCAACGCCGCACCGGGCGTCGGCGGCATCGGCGTGTTCGATGGACAGCGTTGGCACAACCACAACGTGCTGACCTACGGACTCGGCGAGGACTGGCCTTTCCCGACCGACAACGCCGACGCGATCACCTACCGCGCGTCGAGCGATGTGGTGGCCTTCAACCCCATGTTCAACGGCCTCCGGGAGTGGGACGGCGATGCGTACGCCACGCTCGAGACCGGCTCGAGCTCGGAGGGGCTCGTCGAGGACAGCCTTGGCCGCTTGTGGACGGTCGGGACGTACTTCAGCCTCCGGTACCACGACGGCGCAGAGTTCACGACGGTCCCGATCGCGGGCTGGGGATCGAACATCATGCGGGACCCCGAGCTTCCCGGCGGCGTCTGGGCGTGTGCCAATCTCGAGGTTGTCCGTACCGATGGCGACTATTACTTCTCCCGAGAGACGGTGGACTTCCCGGGCATGACCCCAACAAGCGGCGTCCTGACGACGGTCGCCGCGGCGCCGGGCGGCGTGGCCTGGGTCGGCAGCACGAAGGGGCTCTATCGGGTCGATGCGAACACGGGCGAGCTCCAGTGGCTCAACCAGGACAACTCGGACATCGTCGGCACGCAAATCACGCCGCTGGCCGTCACCCCCGACGGGCGGCTCTGGTTCACGAACTTCAATAGCAACGGCATCGAGTGGTCGCTCGGATGGTTCGACGGCGAGCAGTTCGGCTACCTGACCAAAGCCGACGGTCTGCCGCACGCGCAGATCTGGGACGCCGAAGTGCGGGAGATCCCCGGCGGCTACGAGCTGTGGCTTGCCTGTGCGAGTCGCGGAATCGCCGTGCTGACTGTCGATGTGGACGTGTTCGGCGATCTCAGTGGGGACGGAGTCGTGGACGGCACCGACCTCGGCCTGCTTCTCGGCGCGTGGGGCGCGTGCCCCGACGGCGGCCCCTGTCCCGCCGATCTCGACGGCGATGGCGCGGTCGGCGGGGCCGACCTCGGCTTGCTGTTGGCCAACTGGGGCTGAGTTCCGAAGGGGCAGGCTGGGCGGCCAGGCACGGCCGATGATCGTTGACGGTCGGCGCTTGGGTGGAGCGTGCCGATCGGCGATCGAAGAGGATTCGAAACCAATCCCGCCCCCGTTCTCGCGTGGTACTCGTCCCCGATTCACTGGGAGCGTCCGTTGGTTTCGTGGTACCTGCCTCCAGTCTTGAACGCGAAGCCACCCGTTCATAGACGGGAGCAGCTGACGGGACGGGTGCGACTACGCCTCGTTGTAGGCTCGCTCGAGCTCAGCCACGTCGAGCTTCACCATCGTCATCATGGCGTCCATCACCGCCTTCACCTTCTTGGGGTCCCGATCGCCGATCAACTCGGTGAATCGTCTCGGGACAATCTGCCAGGAGAGACCGAAGGGGTCCTTGATCCAACCGCATTGCGTGGGCTTCGCTCCTGCCTTCACGAGCTTGTCCCAGTAGTCATCCACTTCATCCTGGTCCGCGCAGTCCACGTAGAACGAGACCCCCTCGGAAAAGCTGAAGTACGGCCCTCCGTTGTAGCCCATGAAGCGTTGGCCACCAACGACGAACTCGGCGGAACTGATGGGACCGTCCTTGCCCGTGCGGGCGACGTTGCGTACTTCGGAGTTCGGGAACGTCGCGGTGTAGAACTCGATCGCCGCTTCAAGCTGGTCGTCGAACATGAGGAATGGGGTCACTTTGTTCATGGGAGTGTCTTCTCCGTGGAGGCGATGCTCCTCGTCGCCCGATGGTTTGCTACGCGTCCGTCGGGGACGCGGTGGCATCGGATTCGCCACCCAATCTACCGTGGCGGACCGTCTGAGCGCGGGGTTCGATGGCCATCCGCTCTCGTGCGTGTCGTCCGGTTGGACTTTGAACGAACCGCATCGTTCGAGTATGGGATGTGCCATCCGCGCGAACATCCTTGCCGCTCTTCGAGGCTGATGTCGAACAGGATGATGGAGGTGTGCCCGGCAGTGCCCAAGGTTCGCGTGTGACGGCGGTCCGGCGCTGAGGGCATTGACGCTCCGTTCCGGTCGAGCGCAGCCGGGATGTTCAGCCTCCCAAGCATCATCGCGGCGGATCGATGTGTCTCTAGAGCCGCTGGCCGAACGCCGCCTCATCCAACGATCCCCGCCACCTCATGGAGCCACCCTCGCGATCGGCGCCCGGTCCGCGAGCGCCGATCAGTGGCTGTTTGACGTGCTCCCGCGGGCGAGCGCCGCAACGGCCGGGACTCCGATGACGTGCGCAAGTTCTTCGCGCAGTTGCGAGACGAGCGCCTCGCGCTCCGACAGCAGCCGCTTGACGTCCAACTGGGCGGACGACATTCGATCCCAGTCCGCTTGCCCACCACCGCTCGCCTGAAGCAGTCGGTACTCCATCTCGCGATTGCGGAGTTCTGCATCGTTTCGCTGGATGGCGGCACATCGATCGGCTGCGACCGCGTCCACCCTCGCCCGATCGGCCTCCCACGGCTGGTCGACGGGCGCAGCGATCGCTCGACAGAGTTCCAGTCCACGGAGCGGATCGGGGTAGACCGACGGGAACGATGCCTGATCAAACGCGGCTGTGAGGGCTTCCTCGGCGGGGCCACCAAGGAGCAGTCCGAACTCGTGGATCGCCTGCGCCGTTCGGTCCCTGATCTCCAGGATGAGCCGCCTTGCCTCAGGCGAGGACTGGAGTCGCTGTGCCTTGAGGAATATCGCCTCGTCGTTGGTGCGCAGGAACTCCGAGCACGCATGTCGCTTTGCCGTCGCTGCGGCGAGTTGCCGACGAAGCGGCGCCACGTCCTTCAGGTAGCTGATCGCTACTGCACCGAGCGCAGCGTCCATCTCAATGTCGCCGGTCGGCGGCATCTCGGTGATCGGACTGAAATTGACGCCAGCGTCGCTGGTTACGCCCGCGAGGCGCCGGCGAAGCGCAAACGCATCGAGGACCCGAGCGACCACCAGGTCGTAGTTGTCGACACCACCCGCTTCAGCCGGCCGAGTGGCGAGGACCTGATCCAACAGCGCCGCGGTTGCGATCTCCGCATCCTGGTCGTATCCGACGATCTGGGCCACCTTGGCGAGATGCAGGTCGATCGCCTTCTGCGACATTCCCGATGCCGAGCACTCCTCGGCAACCGCCTGCGAACGATTCCAGAGTGTGGTCGCCTCGGCTCGATACTCGGAGTCCAGACGCAACAGGTACCCGTGGAACGCGTCGCCGAGCGCGATTCGAGTCTCGGGTGTCAACGCGGGCACCAGATGGTCGAGGGTCGAGTTGAAGGCGTCCTCACCCAGCGCCGGCCGGAACTGCGAGAACTCGGACAGATGGCGCTGTCCGAGGCCGTTCACGCCGGCAATCTCCATTTCGGTCCAGGGAGTGACGAACAGCTCCTGCACTGATGTGCCTGTCGGCGGAGCCGATTCATCCCCAGCGCCAGCGGTGGTCGACCGCGGCGCCACGAGAAGCACCATCGACACGGCCCCCGTGAGAACGGCGTGCATCATCTCAAGGCTCCCTCGTCCGATGGCGCGCGGGCGGCGCGATTGCCGCAGAGTCTAGGCGACTGTCGTCATTCGGATATTCGGCACTGAAGTTGCGAACACGGGACGGTGGCGGCGATGGCGGTGGCCGGAGGCGAATGTCGGCGTCGAGGCCTATCACGGCCACACACTCTCGCAGCGATTCCACCCGCATCCCCGTGAGGCCTATCACGGCCTATCACAGCCACGCACTCTCGCAGCGATTCCACCCGCATCCCTGTGCGGCGCCGATCCGCCTGTACACTTCTGCCCGGCAGCCGCCGTCGGGGCGGCGCGCCGCTGTTCCGGGACCTTTCCGTCCGCACGCGGCCTGCCGCGGCGGACCGACATCGACT
>JAGQOG010000037.1 GCA_020427695.1 Phycisphaerales bacterium | reverse complement strand
GAGCTCCTCGTTGGTGTAGGACGCGAGCTTGATGTCCGTGCCGCGACCGGCCATGTTCGTCGCGATCATGACCGCGCCGAGGCGACCGGCTCCGGCGACGATGTCCGCCTCGCGCTCGTGCTGCTTGGCGTTGAGCACCTCGTGCTTGATGCCGTGCTTCTGGGTGAGCATCCGGCTCACGAGCTCGCTCTTCTCGACGCTGGTCGTGCCGACCAGCACGGGACGGCCCACGTCGTGGAGGGCCTTGATCTCGTCCACGATCGCTTCCCACTTGTCCTTGACGGACAGGAACACGAGGTCGTTGCGGTCCACCCGCACCACGGGGACGTTCGTCGGAATCGAAACCACGTCCAGGCCGTAGATCTCGTGGAACTCCGTCGCCTCCGTGTCCGCGGTGCCGGTCATGCCGGCGAGCCGCTTGTAGGTCTTGAAGAAGTTCTGGATGGTGATGGTGGCCATCGTCTGCGTCTCGTCCTTGATCCGCACGCCCTCCTTGGCCTCGACCGCCTGGTGCAGGCCGTCCGACCACTGGCGGCCCACCATCTTGCGGCCGGTGTTCTGGTCCACGATGACCACGCCCATCTGGCCGTCCTCGTCCGGCGCCACCACGTAGTCGCGGTCGCGCTGGTAGACGACGTGGGCCCGGATCGCCTGCTCCAGCAGGTGGGGGACGTCGATGTTGTCGCCCACGTAGAACGAGCCGACGCCAGCCGTCCGCTGCGCCTCGGCGATGCCGTCGTGGGTCAGGCTCGCCTTCTTCTTGTCGAGCTCGACCTCGTAGAACTGCGTGAAGCGGTCGCGCTCCGACTCGAGCTTCGGCAGCCGTTCCCGCGCCTCCTCCTGGCGCTGCTTGAGCGCCGGCACCTTCTCGCGGTCGCGGGCGTTGCGGATGTCGCCCTCGAGGCCGGAGATCTCCATCTTGCACGACTCGACCTTCTCGTTGGCGGCGTCCCATTCGCGCTGACGCTGCACGAGGTGGCGGGCGAGGCGGTCGGCGAGGTCGTAGCGCGGCTTGGTGGCATGCGCCGGGCCGGAGATGATCAGCGGCGTCCGCGCCTCGTCGATGAGGATCGAGTCCACCTCGTCCACGATGGCGAAGTCGTGCCGCTTCTGCACCTGGTCCTCGGTGCGGAGCTTCATGTTGTCGCGCAGGTAGTCGAACCCGAACTCGCTGGTGGTGCCGTACAGCACCTCGCACTGGTAGGCCGCGGCCTTGCGGTCGGGCGGCTGCATGTGGAAGGGGTGGATCGCGCCGACCCGCAGCCCGAGGGCGCGGAAGAACGGGAACACCCAGTCCCGGTCGCGCTGCACCAGGTAGTCGTTCACCGTCACCACGTGCACCTGCTTGTCCTGGATGGCCGCCAGGTAGCACGCCAGCGGAGCGACGATCGTCTTGCCCTCGCCCGTCTTCATCTCGGCGATGCGGCCCTCGCTGAGCACCATGCCGCCGATGAGCTGAACGTCGAACGGCCGCGCGCGGAACGGCGGGCGCGACTCGGGGAGCAGCTCCCGCACGGCCTCGTAGAGCTCGACCGGGATGTCCACGAACTGCCACGACTCGGTGGGCGACTCGCACCCCAGGAAGTCTCCTTCCGGATCGCGGGCGGAGGTCGCGGCGATCTCCGCCTGCACCTCTTCGTAGAGCGCGCGGGCCGCGTCGGGCAGGCGCGACGGGTCGAACTTCTCGTGCGGATTGAAGATGTTTCGTATCCCGACGGCGCGATCCATCGCCTCGCGGGCCACGGCGAACACCTCCGGGATCATGTCCACGGGCCTGGTGCCGCCCTTGACGGCCGCGCGGAACTCGTCCGTCTTCGCCCGCAACTGGGCATCGGTGAGGAGGCGGGTGGCCGCCTCGCGATCGTTGATCTGGTCGACGAGACGAAGGTAGCGCTTGACCATCCGCTGGTTGCGGGTGCCAAGGATCTTGACCATCAGGGGGCCGATGACGGGAACGCCCATGGAATGACCTCGATTCTGACGGACGGCCATGCCGCCCGTGGAAGGCTCGAATGCGAATCTGCTGGAATAGGAGAGCCGTTCGTTCGCACGGCCGCCATGGGCGGAACGCGAACGCCGGCCGGACACGCGGCGCGATCAGGCGACCGGGGGCGGCAGCGCCAGCAGGCGCTCGCCCAGGTGCAGGACCCGCGTCGGCGCATCGGCCGCGGCGGGAACGCGAACGATCGGCGAGCCGCTCGCGCTCGCCGGCCGATCCACAGCGCCCATGCAGACGGCCTCACGCGCCGCGCCGGAGAGTTCCCGCACCACCGCCAACAGCGTGGCCGCCGCCATGCGTACCCGGCGCGGAGACTCCTCGAGCATGGCTCGGCAGTCGCTCGGCGCCGCGCCCGGCATCGCCCCGGCGTGCGCCGTGGCCGCCAGCGCCGCCAACAGCAGGGCCGCCGCGGCGATCGACGCGGCAGGCAGGGCGGTGCGGATGGCGGACGGAGACCGTGGCATTCGTGAACCACAAGTATCGGCACCCCAAGCCCCCCGGGCAAGGGGAGGGCCCGCAAGGGATGCGAAACGGCCTCCGCGCGGCGTTCCCGCGGTCGGCAACGCATCCGCCCCGCCCCTATCCTTCCCCCTGATGGCCACGGCCGCCCCTCGAACGCCCGAACTCCGTCTTCGCGTCACGGGCATGACCTGCGCCGGCTGCGCCGCCTCCGTTCAGCGGGCGATCGAGTCGCGCCCGGGCGTGGGGTCGGCCAGCGTGAGCGTCGTGGACGGACTGGCCACGGTCACGGGCGCGGATGTCGATCCGGCCGGTGTGGTGTCGGCGATCGAGTCCCGCGGATTCGGGGCGGAGGTGCTGGATGAGGCGCCGGACCTCGACACGCTGCGGTCCGACATCGAGTCGCGCCAGCTCAAGGCGGAGGAGCTCTGGCGAATCCGCGCCATCGTGGGCCTGGGCGTCTGGATTCCGCTGGAGGCGCTGCACTGGACAGCGCACGCCGCCGACTGGCACGGACCGTGGGTCGAGTGGGTCATGCTGGCTGGCGCCACGCTGGTGCTGGCGACCGCCGGGGCCGGGTTCTACCGCTCCGCGTGGGCCGCCGCCCGGCGCGGCACGTCCAACATGGACACGCTGATCAGCCTCGGCGCCACCACGGCGTACGTCTATTCGCTGGTGGTCTTCGTGCTCCACCGCCTTGGGCACGCCCCCGACCAGCCCTCGTACTTCGCCGAGGCGGCCGCTCTCCTCGGCATCATCAGCCTGGGACACTGGATCGAGGCGCGGGCCACCGCCAAGGCGGGCAGCGCGGTGCGCGAGCTGCTCGCGCTCCAGCCCCAGCACGCGGAACGGCTGAACGCGGACGGATCGACCGAGTCCGTGCGCAGCATCGACCTCAAGCAGGGCGATCGGATCGCGGTGCGACCCGGCGGGCGCATTCCCGTCGATGGCGAGATCGTCGAGGGCATCGCGGCCCTCGACGAGTCGGTCGTGACCGGCGAGTCCGAACCGCGGCGGAAGGGCGTGGGGGAGCACGTCACCGCGGGAGCGATCAGCACCGACGGACGACTCGTCGTCCAGGCATCCGTGGACGGGCGACACACGACGCTCGCCCGCATCGCCGAGATCGTGCAGCGGGCCCAGGGCACCAAGGCGCGCATCCAGCGGTTGGCCGATCGTGTCGCCGCCGTTTTCGTGCCCGCCGTCCTGGCGATCGCCGCCGCCACGTTCCTCGGCTGGTGGCTGGCGGGCGATCTCGTCGTCGGCGCCGTCTCCGCGGTGACCGTGCTCATCATCTCCTGCCCTTGCGCCCTTGGCCTCGCCACGCCGATGGCGGTCATGGTCGGCACGGGCGAGGCGAGTCGGCGCGGCATCCTGGTGAAGGACGCCACGGCGCTCGAACGTGCGGGTGCCGCGACGGTCGCCGTATTCGACAAGACGGGCACCCTCACCCACGGCGCGCTCGAGGTGTCGGAGGTCGAGGTGCTTCCCGGGTTCGACGAGGACGCGGTGTTGGGCCTCGCGGCATCGGTCGAGGCCGCCAGCGAACATCCGGTGGCGCGGGCCATCGTTCGCGCCGCGGTCGAGCGCCACATCCGTCTTCAGCCTGTCGATCGGTTCACGGCGATTCCCGGGGAAGGAGTCAGGGGCCTGGTGAACGGTCGTGCGGTCGAAGTGCGTCGCGATCCGGCAGCCACCTGTCGCGTGCTGATCGATGGCGCACACGCCGCCACGATCGGGGCCCGCGACGCGCTGCGGACCGATGCGAAGTCGACCGTGGAACGGCTCCGCGGCCTCGGTCTCGCGGTGCGCCTGCTCACCGGGGATCGGCGGGCGGTCGCCGATCGGATCGGGGCGGCGGCCGGGCTCTCGCCGACCGATGTCGAGGCGGAGGCGACGCCCGAGGGGAAGGTCGCCTTCGTCGAGGCGCTCCCGCCGACGAGCCTGATGGTCGGCGACGGCATCAACGACGCCGCGGCGCTGTCGAAGGCGTCGCTTGGCATCGCGATGGCCTCGGGCACGAACATCGCGATCGAGAGCGCGGACATCGTGATTCCCGGCGACCGCGTCTCGGCCGTGGCCGAAACGATCGAGATCGCCCGCCTGACCCTGCGCACGATCCGCCAGAACCTCTTCTTCGCCTTCTTCTACAACGCCGCGGCGATTCCCGCGGCCGCGTTCGGGCTCCTCGGCCCCCACGGGCCGATCATCGCCGCGATCGCCATGGCCGCGAGCGACATCACGGTCGTCGGAAACGCCCTGCGGCTCCGGGCGACCCTGCGGGCGGAGCGCACCTAGCGCTGGAAGACGGCAAGGCTACGCCTACCGGCACGCCCTCCGTCCCTGCGCCCCACGCCCACACCGTCCATCCCGCATCCCCATCACGGCGTCCACGCCCCGAGCAGAAGTCCGAGGTCCGCGGCGTCCACCATTCCATCGGCGTTGAGATCGGCGGGACAGCACGTCGCGCACGGTCCCCACTGGGCGAGGAGCAGACCGAGGTCCGTGCCATCGACGCTCCCGCTGCCGTCGAGATCGGGATCCCCCTCGAGTCGCAAGACGAAGTCGAACGAGCCGTTGTCGAAGAGGTCGAAGACGCTGTTCGAGTTGGCGTCGAGCGTGATCGTATAGGTCCCCGCGGCGAGCGTGCCGTCGAGGTCGAGCGTGTCGTTGACGATCTTCTTGAAGCCGCCGGCCGACAGGTTGAGGCTCGGTCCCGAGATGCTGTACGAGGCGTAGTTGCCGAAGCTCGCCTGAAGCGAATAGCTCCTCGACTCGTCGAGTTCGAACACCACGGAGAAGTCGCTGTACCCGCCGGCGTACGCCGTTCCGACGCAGCCGGCGCCACCGGCGGACGTGCTGCCCTGGGCGTGGATGCTCGTGCCGCACAGAACCGAGGACTGCGTCGCCTGGGTCGAGGCGAAGTCGCCCGCCACGGTGATCGTCTCGGTAAAGGGACCGAAGTCGCTGGCGGCGACGCTGTCGCTCACGCCGTTCTCGCATGCGGACCCGGCGCCGCCGCCGACGGTGCGACTCTGGCTCGTGTAGTTGATGACGTCGGCCTGCGACAAGCCGGTCAGCGCCAGCACGACGAGCAGCGTTCCAACTCGCTCCATGATGCACCTCCCCGGGGCTCCGTTGCGCGGATCCCCTTGAGGGTATGCCGTTGCGTACAGCCTGAGGTCGGAGGACGCGGGTCGCTGGATCGGACGCTGATTGGACGGCAGGGGATCAGGGATCAGTTGTCAGGTATCAGGTATCAGGTATCAGCAGCGGCTGCTCGGAGGACGCGCACGGCGGGAGTGGAGGTCCGCCCTACGGCACCACGCACGCCGCCACACAACGGATGTCGGACGCGGTGTCGCCCTCTCGGCACGCGCCATCCGTCCAACGGTTGCTGATACCTGATACCTGATACCTGACCGCGGGAAACGACTCAGCTCCCGGCAAGCGCCGCCAGGCAATCATCCACTTCTCCCTTCGCCACACAGGTGACGACGCCGTCCTGCACCACCACCGCGATCGGCGGCGTGATCATCCAGATCGGCCCCTTGGGAAGGACGAGACGCGGGCAGCCAGGACAGACGATGTCGGACAGTTCGTCCCCCGCAGCCTCGAATGCGCCTTCGGCGTTGGGAACCTCGACCGCGATCACGCGATCGACGCGCACGCCGTCCGATCCGGGAACCGCGTCGTCGAAGGCACCGCGCGCCGCCAAGTCCTCGAAGAGCTCGTGACAGCGGCCGCAGCGCGGGTTGTAGAACACGACCAGCGACCGCCCCTCCAGCGTGAGCGCCGTCAGCGCTGGAAGGTGGGTCTTGACGGCGGTGGCGGACACCGGCTGTCCGATCCACGACTCGACGTCGAGTTCAACCGCGCCCGACGGAACACTCGGCGTCCGAGCGACCCGTGGCGGCGCGGACGACCGCACCAGCGGCACGCGCGAGGCCACGCCGATGCCGCCGACCATGGCCACGACCGCCACGATCACCCGCCAGGCGCCGGATACGGCGGGCGGCACCCTCGCCGGCACCAGGCGCACCAGCGCCAGCAGTCCACCGGCGACCAGCGCCGTCACCAGCGGCCAGACCAGCCGCGGCCAGTCGCCCAGGAGCGCCGAGGCCGAGGCCACCGCGCTGAAGGTCACCGCCGCCAACGCCACCGTGGCCAGGGGCCGCGCCCAACGTCCGACGAGGAGGATGATCGTGGCGAGGCCGAGCTCGAGCGCCAGGAGGATGCGCAGGAGCACCACCGGATCGGCGCCGCGGTTCCGGGCGAGGTTCGCGATCCAGACCGGAAGCGCATCCGTCGATCCGATCCGCCACTGGTACGCGGCGATGGCGAACAGGGCGGCCGGCGCAATCACCCGGGCCAGCACGGTCCCGAGCATGCTGCCGGAGACCGCGCGGGATGTTCGCTCCAAGCCGGCGCGTGGTGACTGGCGGTGATCCATGCGGACATCACTCCGCGTCGAGGCACTTGGCGATCTGGTCGAAGTCGTCCGAGTCCGGGGCGACGCAGACGATCCTCCCGTCCACGACCGTCATCAGCACCGGGGTCGTGAACACGTAGTCCGGTCCGGTCGGAAACACGGCGATCTTGAAGGGACGATCGGGAAGCGGGATCTCGTTGGCCGGATCGGTGTCGGGCACCCGGACGAGCAGCGTGTGCTCGACCACGTCCCCGTCGATGTGCATCTCGATCAGATCGTGGCAATGGTCGCAGTCGGCGCGATAGAACAGCACGTGCCAGCGCCCCGTGTTGAGATCGGGCATCGGCTTCTGGATCTGGAGGGCAAGCGGCTGCTCGTCGAGACGCTTCCCCTCCCAACCCTCGAACTGCGGGAAGTACATCGACTCGACCTTGGGTGCCTTGGGCCACGCCTTGCCGGCGGCAGAGGCGGGGGCGGAGGTGGGAGCGGAGGCGGGGGCGGCGGCCGGCGAAGTCGCCGGCGCTGGGGACGGTGGAGCGGGCGAAGTCGGTTCCTCGGCGGCGGCCGGTGCGGCAGGCTCGGCGGCGGCCGGTGCGGCGGCGCCGGCGTCGAGCGCCTTTCTGACTTCGCTCGCGTTCTCGCTGTCCGTGGCGATCCCCACGATCACGCCGTCCGCGATGGTCAGGAGCACCGGGGTGGTGAAGACGTAGTCCGGGCCCTCCGGCAGGTGGTGCATCACGAACGGCCGGTTGGGCAGCGGAAGATCGTTCGCGGGATCGGTGTCGGGCACGCGGACCAGGAGTGTGCGCGGAACGAGATCTCCCTCGATGTACGCGTCGATCAGGTCGTGGCAGTGGTCGCAATCGCCCCGGTAGAAGACCACGTGCCAGCGTCCGCGGTCGATGCCCTCGGGAAGCGGCCGGTTGATGCTCTGGGCCATCGGCTGCTCGCGCAACGGCTGGTTCATCCACTTCTCGAACTGCGGGAAGTACATCGAGGGCGCCGGACCCGCATCTGGCCACGCCGTCGCGACATCCGCTCCCGTGGTGCCGTCGGTCGTCGCGCCGGCCGGCGCTGGGGGTGTCGGCGGCACGGTCATCGCTCGATCGGGCACCAGCAGGGCGACGGAGATTCCGGCCACGGCGCCCACGAACCCGAGCGTCGTGCCCGCGGCCGTTCCGGTGGACCGGTTTGGACGGAAGGCCAGCACGCCCAGGAGCAGAACGAGGTCGATCGCCAGCATCACCCAGGGCTTCGGACCGGAGGAGCCGAAGCAGCCGCAACTGCCCTCGAACACGCCCGACCAGCCGGCCTTCTGGTACTCCTGCGTGAGCAGGCAGATCAGGATGAGGTTGAAGAGCGCGAGGACGAAGATCGCGGCCTTCCGCGCGAGGAGCGGCACGAAGAGCATGACGGCCACGAAGACGAACTCGAGGCCGATCAGGAACCGCATCGAGGTGGACAGCAGTTGGGCAAAGCCCGCGTCGTCGAGCTGGAGCGGCTTCCCGATCAGGACGATCGTGTCGAGGATCGGCTTCGGCAGGAGCTTCGGATTCCGTTCCCAAAGCTTGAAGGCCGCGCCGGCGAACAGCCACGCCGGCACGACCACCCGGCACAGCAGCGTCCCGATCGTCCCGGCGGTCGTTCTCGTGGTCGGGGTCTCGTCGGACTCGCGCTTCTCGCTGGTCATGGGGAAGGATCCTGCTGGTGCG
>JAGQOG010000430.1 GCA_020427695.1 Phycisphaerales bacterium | reverse complement strand
TCCGCCGGCGCCCGCGCCGGCGCGTGGGCCAGCTCCCGGGCCTCGTGCTCGTTCACCACCAGGACATCCACCCGCCGCAGCAGGTCGTCGGGAAGATCGCCGGCGGGAGCGGCGTTCAGGATCACCAGCACGCCCGCATCGTGGGCGATCCGGGCGGCGGCCAGGTTGGTCTCGATCGGAATCTCCGACTGCATGAGCAGGACCTTCGCCCTCCGCAGGCGCTCCGACTGTCGCTCCGCGAGCGCCGCGTCCACCGACAGGTTGGCGCCGGAGGCGACGGCGATCATGTTCTCGCCGGTGGCCGCGTCGATCGCGATCAGACCGATGCCGCTTGTGGTGCCGGGCACCGTGTGAAGATGCTCGACGTCCACGCCGTTCTCGAGGAGGACCTCGCGCAGCTCGTTCCCGTAGTCGTCGTCGCCGACGCAGCCCACGATCGCGGTCGCGGCGCCGAGGCGAGCGGCCTGGATGGCCTGGTTGGCGCCCTTTCCCCCGGGATGCGCGGCGAACACGCCGCCCAGCGTGGTGGTGCCCGGCACCGGCAGTCGCGGCAGCCGCATGACGAGGTCCATGTTGAGGGACCCGAGCACGACGATGTCGCATGGTGGCGAGTGGGAGGGCATGTGGCGTCGCGACGAGTGGATGGCGGATCAGGTCGACGTACGGCGAGGGGGCGCTACCGTTCGGTCTGCGTGTGCACGGTCGCCCAGTGCTTGCGTTTGGCGTCGAGATCGCGCCACGCCTTGCGTCCGAGCACCATGTCGGCGTACACCGTGGCGATCTCGTGGGGACGGAGGGGAACCCGCAGGCGCGTCCAGGTCACGGGGACGCCGGCGATCGCGATCGGGTGTCCATCGATCGTGGCCCATTCCGGCGCCTCGGCCGGTTCGGCGTCGAGCCAGCCGGTGTCCGCGAGATGCGACGGAGCATCGGGCGGCGTGTCTCCGGCCCGCCACCCGCCGCACTCGCCGAGCGGGTTCGTCTTGGCGGCCGTCGCCACCGGACCGGCGAGCACCAGGTGCGCTTCGGTCGCCTCGCCGTTCCACTCGACAAGGCGAATCACGAACGGATGCGTGCAGGCGCCGCCGCTGTCGCGGTTCATTCGGTGGCCGGCCCAGTCGGGGAAGTGCTCGCCCGACTTCATCGACTCGCGGAAGAACGCCTCGGCCACCACGCCCGGCGCCGCGCGGATCTCGAGGGGGCCGAAGACCGACGGAAGATCGGACTCGTGCGCCCGCTTGGAGGCGTGAGCGACCGATTGCGGAAAGTCGAGCGCGTGGCGGGCGAGTCGCGCGACATCGGCGTTGTCGAGCGGGCCGTGCGGCACCAGGGCCAGCTCCACGCTCCGTTCGCGGGTGCGACCATGGGGATGCCCGTCGTCCCACGGATCGTGGACGTTCAACACGATGTCGGCGCGGCGGCCGACCGCGTCGATCACCTGGATCGCGCCCCGGCTGGCGATCAGGAGCCCGCGTTCCGATCCCTCGTCGAGCAGGTCGACGAACCCCTGCCCCGTGACGGCGCCGCCGACCGTCTCGAACCACTGGGGCGTCGTCATCCAATCGCCTTCGGGGTACTTGCGCCGGAACGGCCCCGCTGGCACCGTCGCCACCGCGCCGAACGGCGTTCCGCAGCGCACGCGGCGCACGGGAAAGCGCAAGGCGAGCGGAAGTCGCAGGGCGCCCGCGAAGCCTGGCCGCTCCGGCTCCTCGTCGGGCGAAACCTGCAGCCGCAACGACCGCGCCGTGGCACCGATCGACCAGTCGGCCAGACCCGTCTGGATGCCATCTTGCTCGAGGGAGAATCGGACGATCGGACCGTCGGCCCCTTCGTTCTCGATCGCCGGTTCGGCGGTGGGCAGGGACTCGTCGGCGTACGGGCACAAGGGAACGATCGCCGGCGCCTGCGGATCGAGCACGCCGTCGGGCCAGTCGCGCGAGCGGAGCTGGCGCAGGCCGGCCGTTGCAGCGTCGAACTCGGCTTCGAGATCATCGTAGCCGATAACCACGCGCTTGCCCTTGCGACCGAGCACGAAGGAACGCTTCAGGCTTCGGGCATGACGGTCGCTCGCGTAGCCGAACGGGGGAACCTCGACGGTCTCCAGGCGGCCGTTGAATCTGAAGATATGGATGCGCCGGGTCCAGCCGGCGGCGTTGGAGACCAGGCCCGGGATCTCGACGCCCGGCACCCGTGCCCCGATCGAGGAGAGGGTGCGTGCATGCACCTCGTGCGCCCGCAAGCCCGCAAGGGCAAGGTCGCTGCTCGCCACGTGGCCGCACAGGCCCTCGCACTCGTGGTTGTCGTGGTGCTCGGCCGCGAGAAGCAGACGCCACCCGTCCTCGAGCTCCCACGTCGGATAGACGTCCCAACTCGGATAGGGACGGCCGAGCAGACTCGCCGTGGCCGCCAGGCTCTCGGCGTCGCGCAACCGCGCTTCGGTCGTGGCGCACGTGCCCGGATGGGCGTACGCGTTCTTCCCCAGCGTCATCCCGTGCCACACGTCGTGCATCCGGTAGGCCCGGACCGGGACCTCGACGCGCTCGGCGTCGAGGCCCGCACGCAACTCAGCGATCAGCGCTCCCATCGTGCGCGGTCGGAGCTCGAAGCGCTGATCGGCCATCAGCGCCTTGAGACGAGGCAGGAGGAGTTCGCTGCGGCACATCCAGTCGCGGCTCGGCATCAACTCGAGCCACTGCACCACAGCGGGAAGCGGCAGCTCGGCCACGAGTCCCTTCGCCAGCAGGCCGTCGAACTCCTCCGGCCACTGGTGGATGTTCAGGTCGTTGCGGGGAAGCGTGGGCAGGCGCGATCCGTCCAGTCCCTCCCACTCGATCAGGGCGTGCGTCTCGCGCGGGATCTCCGGCGTGTGCCATGTCCACTGGAAGAACAGGCACGCGCCGGAATAGCCGCAGGCGCGGAGCAGTTGCGGCTGCTGGGGGAAGAAGTCGAACTCCTCCTCCCAGAAGGTGCGCGGGCGCACACCGAGGTGGCGCCGCACGGCCCGGATTCCGTACGCGAGCTGTCGCACGTTGCTCTCGCCCCCGTGGAACAGTCCGTAGGGCTGCCCGTAGGTGCAGCCGACCGGTTCGACGTCGCCGCGGGCGACGGCGTCGCGCAAGCGGATCAGCGCCTCGGGACACTCGGCGGCCATCTTCTCGTAGCCGATGCCATCGAAGTTCACGTTGCCCTTGACGCGAGCTTCCGCGATGAGGTGGAGCATGTCGTCCACCGAGCCGGGGAGGACGTCGTGGCCCCACAACCACTGCATGTCCGTCCAGTGCATGTGATTGCCGAAGGTGTAGTAGAGCGGAGTGGCCATGAGGGTCGCTCGAGCAGAGGCGGGCGGGATCGGATCCGCGTCGATCGATCGCGGGAGCGCCATTGTGCCTCGTCCACGTCCACAACGCGATAGGATGGACCGGCGCCGGGGCGTTGGGACGCGGTTGCCGCCGTCTCCCGCGCGCTGGCCACGACTGCATCCTCCCGCACCCCTGGACCGTCCGGTCGTTCGCTTCCCTCGCCATGAGCACCGCTGGTCGAACGCCGCCACCCGGAAGGATCCCCGGGCCCGACGACGAACACGCGTCGATCTCGGGAAGCGTTTCCGCCGCCGATCCGTTGGCCCCGACCTCGGTCCATCCGGATTCGGAGCGCCAGTCGGGGCCGGCCGCATTCCCTCAACTGCACGATCGCTACGCCTACGTCGGAACGCTGGGGGAGGGGGCGTCGGGGGTCGTGTACCTCGCCCAGCAGATCTCGACCGGGCGGCTGGTGGCCATCAAGGCCCTGCGGCGCAATGCCGGCGCGCTGTGGACGGACATGTTGCGGCGAGAGGCCCGCCTCTTGGGCAGCGTTCGCCATCCTGCGATCGCCACCATCCTCACCGTCGAGGACGACATCGACGGCACGCCGTTCCTGGTCCTGGAGTACTGCCCAGGCCGCACGCTTCGTCGAGTGCTGGGCGCCGGTCCGATGCCGGTGCCGCGAGCGCTGCGGCTCTGCTGCGGACTGGCCGAAGCGCTGCAGTACCTCCACTCCGACGCGGCCGAGATCATCCATCTCGATGTGAAGCCCGAGAACGTGATGGTCGAGGACGTGGAGGAGGCGCGAGGAGGCGGCGAGGCGATCAAGCTTCTCGATCTCGGGCTCGGTCGAGCGAACTACCGATTCGCCGCGGGAGGCGGCGGAACGTCGACTGGCCCGGATCGCCGGCCCGCCGTCGGCGGAACGTACGAGTACATGCCGCCGGAGCAGTTCGCACGCTTGCCCGTGGATTGGACGGCGGACGTCTGGGCGTTCGGGTGCGTGCTGTGGGAGTCGCTGACCGGTGGCCAGCGCCCGTTCGGCACCTTGCGCGGGCGTGCGTACGCGGAGCACGCGGCGATCGCGGAGCCGGCGTGGGACGAGCTCCCCATGGCGACGCCCTCCCCGGTGCGCGAACTGCTGGAGGAGTGCCTCCAGAAGTCCGCGGACGATCGCGCCCGCATGACGATGAGCGCGGCGCGGGAAGCGCTGAATCGGGCGCTGAGCGGCCGCACCGCCACCGCCCAGCGGCGCCTGCACAACCTCTCCTCCCGCTTGACGCGTTTCGTGGGACGCGAGCGCGAGATCGACAACGCACTGCGGGCGCTGGTCCAGGGCCGCGCCGTGATCGTTCAGGGCCTGCCGGGCATGGGGAAGTCCACGCTGGTGCGCGAGGTGGCCCAGCGGATCGTCGATGCGGTCGATCGTCGGGGGCCCCGGACGATCTGCTGGGTGGATCTGTCCGTGCTCGCCGAGGACGCATCGGAGGGCGCGGTCGTGGCCCAGGTCGCCGGCGTCCTCCGCGCCCTTCACCAGGACGACGGGGGCACCGATGTTCCTCCGCCGCGGGGCGAGTCCGGCGAGGCACTGGCTCGCTGGCTGGACGATCGCGGCGTGCTGCTGGCGGCCATCGGCGTGGAGCGCGTGTCGACCGCGTTCGAGCGGGCGGTCTCGAGCCTGCTCCGCTCCGCTCACGACCTGAAGGTGCTCGCCACTTCGGCCGTTCCGATCCGGATCGAGGGCGCCCGATGCCTGACGGTGGGGCCCTTGCCCACCGCGTTCGACGATGCAGCCTCCGACCTCCTCTCGGATGTGGCGGAGTCCTCCCTCGATCTCGCCCCGGCGACGCAGCGCAGCGTGGCGGCCGAGCTCTTCATCGACCGCGCCGCGTGCGCCGACGCGTCGTTCCTCGCCGACGAGGCGAACGAGCCGCTCATCGAGCGGATCTGCCGCCAGCTCGAGGGGATCCCTGCCGCCATCGAGATGACCGCCAGTCACGTCGGCACCCTGCCGCTCGACGAGATCGAACGCAACCTGCTGCGCAATCCCGGCTTCCTCGAGTTCGAACCGGAAGGCGATTCGCTCGAACGCGCCGTCGCCTGGAATGTCGAGCGGCTCCCGGGCGCGGAACGGCGGCTGCTGGGGCGCCTGCGCGCCTTCGCCGGCGGGTTCGCGCTCGAAGCGGTGTGGCGGGTGTGCCCCGATGTCCCGGTGGACCAGGCGGAGAACGCGGTGATCGACGATCGACCGGTGATCGTGCTGCTTCGTTCGCTGGTGAATCGCGCCCTCGTCTCGTTCGACTCCGCGACCGGTCGATACCGGGTGCTGGCTCCGGTCCTGCGGGCGGCAGCCAGCTGCGATGCGGGCCTGGCCTTGGACGAGCTCGAGCGCCGATTCCTCGCGTACTTCGTCGAGCTGGCGGAGCGCGGCCTCGAGACGCAGCAGCGGCGGGGACCCGCGAGCAGCGGCATGCGTCGTCCCGAGTGGCTCGACGCCATCCAGGCGGACCGCGCGAACCTCGGGCAGGCCCTGATGCTGGCCCGCGCGGCCAGCGATGCGACGCCGCTGGCCCGCCTGGTGCGGGCGCTCGAGCCGTTGTGGACCTCTCCCGGGCCGCTGCGCGAAGGCCGCGAATGGGCGTCAACGGCCGTCGCCCGGGCGGAGGAGGTCCCCAGCCGCCGCCTGCGCCTCGGCCTGTTGAACGCGGCCGGACTGCTTGCCCTGCACGACCTTGCCTTCGACGAGGCGCGGTCGCTCGTCGAACGTGCGTTGACGATCGCACGCGAGGACGGCGACGCCGTCGAGGCGGACGAGCTGAACACGCTGGGCGTGATTGCGCGGCGCAGCGGCGACTTCGCGGAGGCGCTCCGCCGGTATGCCGAAGCGGAACGTCTGCACGATGCCGCCGCCGATGTCGCGGGACTGGCCCGTGTTCGGTTGAACGTCGCCGTGGTGCACAAGATCGAAGGGCGCTTCGAGCAGGCGATGGAGATGCTCGAGGGGCTCGAACCGGTGTTCCGCGATCGCGAGGATCTCACGCGCCTGGCCAACCTGTTCCAGAGCCAGGGCGAGTGCGCCCACATGCTCGGCCGCACCGCGGAGTCGCTGGAGCGCATGGGCGAGGCGCTGTGCCTCCAGATCCGCCTGCGGTCGCCGGCCGACGCGATCCGGTGCATCGCGTGGATCGGCGTCGGCTGCATCGAACGCGGGCAAACGGATCGGGGGTTCCTTCTGCTCGACGAGGCGGAGGGTTGGCTGCGCAACCTCTCGCTGCCGCTGCCGGACATGCTCCAGGGGGTTGTGCGGTCGATCGAGCAGCGGCACGACCGAGCTCGAACGGAACCCACGGGGCGCTGGCGAGCGGCCGTGCCGCTGGTCGAGCTGTATGCCGAGGCGATCGCCGCGGCCCGCGGCTGAGTGCGTCCTCGGCTTGCGTGCCGATCCGTCGTTGCCGTATCCTGCGCCGGCCCGGGCGAACTCGCATCGACGAGCGTGCGGGGACGATCTCGTCACACACGAATCCGTTCGATGGGGTGCAGCCGATGAACGCCTTCCTTGATCGTCGTCGCCTTCGCGTCTCCTCCATGGCGGCGCTGGTCGGCGTTCTTGCGTTGGTCATCGTGGCCTCGGGATGCAAGACCACCGGCAGTGCGCCTTCGTCGGGCGACGCGGTCGGGGGCGTTGCGGGCGGCGACGTGCCGGTGCGCACCATGCTTTGCGCTCCAGAGACCAACTCCGTGGTGGTCACGCTGGACGGCCCGGCCCCGAGCGGAAGTCAACAGGTTCGGATTGTGGCCGGTGCCGCCACGACGACCGCCTGGATCCCGGCCGGTGACGATCGCGCGGGGAGCATCGCCTTGGGGTCGTGGCCGCCGACGTACGCCGTCGCGATCGGCAAGAACGGTGCCGAGGTCGGCGCCCGCGTTTTCGGATGCGCAGGCGGATCGGCCGCGGACAGCGCTGCCAGTCCGCGGGGATTCGCAGCACCAGGATCCGCCGGCCCCGGGTCCTCCGGCGGCGGAGCCGGCGGGCCGAAGGCCGTCAAGCCGTCCGGCCCCGGAACATTGCC
The DNA here is from genome assembly GCA_020427695.1 of Phycisphaerales bacterium. GTDB lineage: Bacteria > Planctomycetota > Phycisphaerae > Phycisphaerales > SM1A02 > JAGQOG01. Next base: position 2,235 of record JAGQOG010000430.1, on the reverse strand, counting down.
TGAGGGCGGCGACGTTCCCGTGCGCACGCTGTTGTGCACCACCTCCACGCTGACGGTGATCCTCGACGCCCCCAATGCCCAGGAGCCGCAGCGCGTTCTGATCACGTACATGCCGAGCGGGACCAAGCAGACGATTCAAGTGCCGCGCGGCCAGGTGTCGGTGCAGGTTCCCCGCACGAGTCCCGGCGAGGCTTCCGCCGTTTCGATCGGCCAAAGCGGGAAGCCAATCGGTTCGCCGCAGCCGTGTGCATCGGTGTCGTCCCAGTCGGGGCCGCCGACGCGTCCGTAGCGGCTCCGCCCCTTTGATCGCGGGGGATCGATCGGGCAGGCGTCGCGCCATCGTGTCGAAGGCGGTTCACGGCCGGGTCGCCGGTCGTTATCCTCGATCGGATGAACACTGCGGAGTCGATGGCGCTCGATCCGACCCGTGTCGTCGGACGTTCGATCGTGGCGGGGAATGTGGTCGCGGACTCGACCGATTCGAGCCTGCGGTTCCGCTCGTTCGCGCCGGCAGGCGGCTTGAACTTGCCGCCGATGTTTCAGGCGGCCACCGATCAGGAGGTCGATGGTGCGGCGCGGGCTGCGGCCGAGGCGTTCCCGGTGCTGCGCGATGCCTCCGGATCGTCGCGTGCCGCGCTCCTCGAGCGCATCGCCGAGGGCCTTGCCGGTCTCGGGGACACGCTGACGGAACTCGCCTCGGCGGAGACGGGACTGCCGGTTCCGCGGATCGCCGCGGAGCGCGATCGGACGCTGTTTCAGCTGCGGCTCTTCGCCGAAGTGGCCCGCACCGGCGACTGGGTGGAGGCGTGCATCGAGCACGGCGACCCGTCGCGATCGCCGGCGCCGCGACCCGACCTGCGGCGCATGCTCCGGCCGCTCGGACCGGTCGCGGTGTTCGGCGCCAGCAACTTCCCCCTGGCGTTCTCCGTCGCGGGAGGCGACACGGCCTCGGCGCTCGCCGCGGGGTGCCCGGTCGTCGTGAAGGGACATCCGCTGCATCCCGCGACGGGCGAGCTCGTGGCGACGACGATCGCGGACGCCGTGGCCGCCCTGGACCTGCCGGTGGGCTGCTTCGCGTTCCTGCATGCCGGCGGCGCGCGTTCGGTTGCGGTCGGCGAAGAGCTGGTGCGGCATGCGGCCGTGGCCGCGGTGGGATTCACCGGCTCGCATGCCGCGGGCATGGCACTGGCCCGACTCGCCGCGAGTCGGCGCGAGCCCGTTCCGGTCTTCTGCGAGATGGGAAGTGTCAATCCGGTCTTCGTTCTGCCCGCGGCCATGGCGGCGAATCCCACGGGATGGGCGCAAACGCTCTTCAGCTCCGTGACCGGATCGGTGGGACAGATGTGCACGTGCCCGGGAGTCGTCTTTGTCGTGCGCTCCGCGGGCTCCGAGTTGTTCGTCGAAGCGCTCGAGCAGGCGTTCCGGGCTGCACCGGCGCAGCCGATGCTCTCTGCCCGCATCCACGCGGCGTATGCGGCACGGATCGACGAACTGTCGCAACTCGCGGGTGTCCGGGCGACGATCGCTCCGGAGGGCCCTGGGGTGGCGGGTCGTCCGGCGGTGCTGGTCGTCGACTGGAACGTGTTCCGATCCACGGCCGTTCTCGCGGAGGAGTGCTTCGGGCCTTCCACGGTGGTCGTGGAGTGCGACGACCTCGATGTCATGGAGGAGGCCGCGGCCGCGGTGCATGGCACGCTGGCCGCATCGCTCTGGATGAACGACGCCGACCAGGCCGCGGCGAGCCGGCTCTTCCCGCGGCTTGAACGCCGGGCGGGCCGCGTGGTGGTGAATGGTCCGCCGACCGGGGTCGAGGTGTCTGCGGCCATGGTGCACACCGGCCCGGCTCCCGCGAGCAACCGCCCCGACGCCACCGCGGTGGGACCGCTTTCGATCCGCCGGTGGTGCCGACCGGTGTGCTTCCAGAACGTGCCCGACGCGCTGCTGCCGCCAGAACTCAAGGATGCCAATCCACTGGGGATCGAGCGGTGGGTAGATGGCGTCCGGAACCCTCCGGCTCGGACGAGCCGCACCGCCGGACGAACATGAAGCGCATCTTCACGATCGACTCGCACACCGAGGGCGAGCCCACGCGCGTCGTGGTCGAGGGCGGGCCGGATCTTGGCGGCGGCACGGTCGCTGCGCAGTGCGAGGTGTTCCGCCGCCGGTTCGACCATGTGCGCCGGGCGGTGGTCCGGGAGCCGAGGGGGTCCGACTTCCTGGTGGGCGCCCTGCTTG
>JAGQOG010000036.1 GCA_020427695.1 Phycisphaerales bacterium | reverse complement strand
GGCACCCCCCGCGCGTTCGACACCGCCGCCCGATCGAAAAGCCGTGGCACCGGGGAGCCGGTGGTGCCACGGCTTCGAGCAAGCCGGGCGGACACCCACCAGGGTCCGCCACGGCGCTGTCCCACGGTCGCTAGGCCGCGCGACGTGTGGGCTTCTTCATCCGGCCGACGGTGCGCTGCTGGGACGACGCGCGGCGCTCCCGTCCGCTCACCAGTTGTTCGAGCAGGTCCTGGGGACTTGCGGCCCACAGGTCGGCGCCGATCTCCTCCGCCAGTCCAGGGGCGCGATTGAAGATGCCTCCCCCCACCACGATCTGCATGTTCGGTGTCGCCTGGATTTCCCGGATCGTGTCGATGAGCTGACGAATCTGCGGTGCGTCCGCGGCACCGGAGGAGAACATCAGCAGCACGTCCGGGCGGCGCTCGCCGACCTCGGCAAGAATCTCGTCGTTGGCGATCCCGCCACCCGCGAAGTAGACCGTGTAGCCGTCCGCCTCGGCCAGGTCGGCGACCAGTTGGGCCGAGAGCTCGTCCGACTCCGTCGGTCCGCAGAACATGCACACGGTGCGGTTGCGCCGTTCCTTCTGCCTGTAGTTGGCCTGGGCCTGGTCCACGAGGGTGCGAAGCAGTCGGGTGCCGTAGTGATGGGCCAGGGTCGTGATCTGATCGGCTCGGTAGAGGCTCGCGATCATCTCCATCACCGGCCAGTACACGTGCTTGGACAAGGTCTCGGCGTCGTACTCGAGGCTCATGGCCTCGGTCACCAAGCTGCGGGCCTCGACTCGGTTTCCGGATACGAGGCTCTGGAAGAGCCGCTCGATCAGGGTCTCCTGGTTCACGAAAAACGCTCCAGCCAGGGTCCGTGCCCGCACTCCGCGTGGCAGCGGACGATGTCGTCCTTTACCGACCCGGCATCCTCCGGGTCCGAAGACGTTCGCCCCATTGGGCAGTCCTGTCATCGATCAGGTGCCTCGCGATCCTCCACGGTTTCGCGCCGATCACACGGTGGGGGTCGAGCACCGCAAGAACTGCGCGGCCGGTGGTTGGGCGACGGCGCCGCGCCCGATCAGCGGGCGATCGCCACCGTGGCCGTGCAGACGCCGAAGGTCATGGCCTTCTGGCGGCGCACCTCGAAGCCAGCTTCCCGGACCATCGCCGCCAGCGCCTCTGCCGATGCGAATGTCTGCACGGATCGCGGAAGGTAGCGATACGCCCCCGAGCGATCGCGGGCGAGGAGGGTGGCGGTGAGCGGCATCACCCGACCCGAGTAGATCCGATTCAGCGCGGCCACGATCGGCTGCCGCGGCTCGCTGAACTCGAGCACCACGAGCCGGCCGCCCGGGCGGAGCACGCGATGGAACTCGCGCAACGCTCGGGCGGGCTCCGCCACGTTCCGCAGGCCAAACGCGATCGACACCACATCGAACGATCGATCGGGGAACGCGAGATTCATCGCGTCGCCCTGCCGATAGTCCGGCCGGCGATCCAAGTCGGACCGCCGCGCGACCTTGCGACGGGCGATCTCCAGCATGGGCTCGGTGAAGTCCACGCCGGTCACGAGAGCCCCGGCGCGTGCGAACGCCTCCGAGAGGTCGCCGGTCCCGCAGGCCACATCCAGCACGCGGTCGCCGGGAGCAATCCCAACCAGCGCAACCGCCTTCCGACGCCAACGTTGATCCTGGAAGAACGAATGCAGTCGATTGTTCAGGTCGTAGCTGCCCGCGATCGCGGCGAACATCCGCTGCACGCGATCGGCCTTGTCGGCCGCGCCATGAGGATCGGCGGCCAGGTCGTTTGCAGTCCAGGCGGCGGGCTTGGAAGATTGTGTCGGCTGCGTGGTCACGGCATCGGCTGGAAGGCTGCGCGGGGAGATTGGCCCGCATGTTATTCACGGAGGCACCCATGCATCGACTTCGCCCGCTCCTGACCATCGCTCTTCTCGTGGCGGCCGCGGCGGCCACGACCGGCTGCAAGACGAACGTCGCCACCGGTCGATCGCAGTTCACCAGCATGTCGCGCGAGGAGGAGATCCAGCTCGGGACGGAGGCCATGCCCGAGCTGATCCAGGAATACGGCGGCGAAGTCTCGTCCACCCAGTTGAGGACGTACGTGACGCAGGTCGGCACCACCCTCGCGCAGCACACCGAAGGCGAGAATCCCTCGCTGCCGTGGCAGTTCACGGTGCTCGATTCGGACGTGATCAACGCGTTTGCGCTGCCGGGCGGGAAGGTGTTCATCACCAGCGGCCTGATGGCACAGTTCACCAACGAGGCCCAGTTGGCCGCGACGCTGGGACACGAGGTGGGCCATGTTTCGGCCAAGCACGTGGACGAGCGGATCACCCAGTCGTCCGCGATCTCGACCCTCGGGCAGATCGCCGGCGCGGTGGTCGGGTACCAGAGCGCCGACCTGGGCCAACTCGTGAGTGTGATCGTGGGGACCGGCGGGCAGGGCTACCTCCTCAAGTTCGGCCGCGACCAGGAGTCGGAGGCCGATGCCCTGGGGGTGCGCTACATGGTGGCGGCGGGCTACAACCCGACCGGCATGCTCCAGGTTCTGGAGGTGCTCAAGCGGGAAGCCGGCGGCGGGAGCCAGCCGGAGATCCTGTCCACACATCCCTATCCCGAGACGCGTCTTGAGCGTGTGAACGCCCTCTTGAAGGGTCAGTACGCCTCGTCGCTCAACAATCCGTCGCTCCAACTCAAGGCGGAGCAGTACGCGCAGAAGGCGAAGCCCTATCTGCCGGCACCGAAGGGCAAGGCGCCGTCCGCCGGTGCGGTACGGGGTCCGGAGTTCTGGTGTGCACACTGCCGGGAGGCGGCGGCACGAGCGGGGGGAAGGTGACCGGACGGGCGGGTGCCACGGCCATCTTGGCCGTGCGAAGTCCTTCGTACGTTTCCGCACGGCCTGGAAGGCCGTGGCACCCGAAGGGCGTGACCGGAACGGAGGGTGCCACGGCCATCTTGGCCGTGCGAGGTCCTTCGTACGTTTCCGCACGGCCTGGAAGGCCGTGGCACCCGAAGGGCGTGACCGGAACGGAGGGTGCCACGGCCATCTTGGCCGTGCGAGGTCCTTCGT
>JAGQOG010000429.1 GCA_020427695.1 Phycisphaerales bacterium | reverse complement strand
GGAGCGTTCGTCCTCGTGGCCGGGTGCGTGGGAATCCTCCCCGACGGGACCTACCCCCGCGACCTGGCCGGCCAGACCGCCCGGTGCTTGGAGCGCATCGAGGAGGCGTTGGTCGCATTCGGGTGCTCGCTCGACCAGTTGGTTCGCATCCGGATCTACACGACGCGGATCGACCAGTGGGCGGAGATCGCGTCGGTGATGGGGCCACGCTTCGCAAGGACGCGGCCGGCGAACGCGATGGTCGGCGTGTCGAGCCTGATCGACGAGCGTGCCCTGATCGAGATCGAAGCGGACGCCTGGGCACCGGCCGCGGAACGGCGATAGGCGCTGCCGGCCCGCCTTGCCGCAGGTTGTCGTTGAAGGCCATCGGGAGCTTGCCATGAACGAGACGAACACCAATCCCCACCGCGAACCGGTCGTCACGGCGATTCACCGCCGGGTTGAGCGACTTCGGCGAGGCGAGGAGCCCGGACTGGTGGCGCGGCTAACCTCCGGGTGGGCCGTCATGGGTACCCGCCAAGTCGTGCCCGGCTACTGCCTGCTCCTCCCCGATCCGGTCGTGGCCTCGCTGAACGACCTCCCGGGCGCCGCTCGGAGCGCGTTTCTCGACGACATGGCCCGGCTGGGCGACGCCGTACTGGCGGCGACCGGCTGCGCCCGCATCAACTACGAGATCCTCGGCAACCTCGAACCGGCGTTGCACGCCCACATCGTGCCGCGCCGCCTTGCCGAGCCGGACGACCTCCGAACCAGGCCGATCTGGTTCTTCGACTGGGAGGCCGCTCCGGTGTTCGATCCATCGATCCACGGGGCGCTGGTCGCCTCGATCCGGGAAGGGCTGGGGCACGGTCGCTCGCGGTCCGATGGTGATCGCTAGACAGCTTCGCCCGTTCTGATCATGCTCCGATCATGGAACACCACGTCATCCGGACCGCAGGGCTACTGGTCGCCAGCACGTTGCTTGGCTGGATCGAGGGATGTGCGGTCGTCGGGCCCTCGGCAATCGCGTCGGGGCGGAGCGTCTACAACGAGGTCATCAACCGGACCGGGGACGAGCAGCTCCTCAACATGATCGTCCGCGAACGGTACGGCGAGACGTTCGGCATGCTGCGGGTCGCCAGCGTGACGGCCAGCATGAAGTTCCGGGGCAGTGTCGGCGCCGAGTTCGGATTCGGCCCGGATTCGAACTACGCCGGCAACCTCGTGCCGCTCTCCGCGGGAGTGGCCTACGAGGAGAATCCGACGATCTCCTACGCCCCGCTCGGCGGAGAGGCGTTCCTGACCAAGATGCTGGCGCCGATCACCGTGGAGCAGTCCATCCTGATCGGCCAGGCGTCCGATCGGAGTTCCCTGGTCAGCGTGATGATCCGACGCATCAACGGGCTGGAGAACCCCGCCCTCCGCAGCGGCAAGTCGTCGCCGGCGTTCGATCGGGTGGTGCAGATTCACGGCATCCTGCGATCGAAGGGAATGCTGACCCTCGCCCGCGACGAGACCAGTTCCGACTCGGGTGACACGGGCTACTACTTCATCTTCTTCGACTACTCGAGCGAGATCGACCTCGTCCGGGAGTACCTCTCCGCCCTCGGCATCACCTCGATCGAGCCCGACGGTCAAGACATCTATCTGCCGGTCCGGGTGTCGATCGGCCGCCCAAGCCACGACTCGGTCAATCTCGAATTGCGATCGGTCATCGACATCATCCGCGACGTGGGGGCGTCGATCGATGTGCCCGCCGAGCATGTCGAGATGGGCATCGTCGACCCCAATCTGGTCGATTTGCCTCGGGCGGACCGGATCATCGCCATCAAGTCATCGAAGGAACGACCGCGCCTGGCGAGCGTCGCCATCCAGGCACATGGCTACTGGTTCTACATCGACGCCACGGATGCCGGGAGCAAGGAGGGGTTCGGTCTCCTCCGCACCCTCATCGGCATGCGGCTCGACGCCACCGATGGCCCTTCCCAAGTGCCGGTCCTGACCATTCCGACCGGGGGATGACCGGCGGGGGTTGCCGGTCGGGGATGACCGGTTCCTCAACGGGTCTCGGGAGGGCTCCCGACCGGAGCAGGACCGCAACCACTAGCAGCCCGTTGAAGAAGTGCTCCGTCGGCGAGAGCGCGTCATCGCGGCTCAGGCCAAGGAGCCGCGGCGCTGCGTTATCCCGGGAGATACCGCGAGCCGCGGCGACGCCGGCATGGGTCGCGAGGGCCGCTCGCAGCCAGGATGACTTCTTC
>JAGQOG010000428.1 GCA_020427695.1 Phycisphaerales bacterium | reverse complement strand
TTCCGGCGGGAATTGCCCTACGGTCCGCACCTGGCGGTGGCCACGGTCCTGGTCGTGTTCTGCCGCCCGGCGGTGAACCTGGTGCAGGATGCGATCTTCCCGCCGCGCGAGGGCGGTTCGGGGCGATCCTCCGTGCGAACGGCCGACGCGCGGCCGCCTCGCCCGCTGGACAATCCCGCCCGGGTGGATTGAAATGTCGGCGAGCGGGTCCGGGACAACGGATGTCCGGCGAACGAATGCCCGTCGCGGCCGCCCGATCGCAACATGAATCATTGGAAGGAACCACCCATGGGCCGTTTCTGGCTTTCCTGCCTGGCCGTCGTCGGCGGTGTTGCCCTGCTTGCCGGCTGCGACAACAAGCAGAAGGACGAAGTCTCGCTCCTCACCGAAGAGAATCAGACGCTCCGAACGCAGCTCGACGAGCGCAACCGCGCGCTGGACGCGAGCGACGCCGATCGCCGCCAGCAGGCGCTGCGCGTGGCCGATCTCGAGCGGCAGCTCGCCGCGCAACCCGCGTCGTCGCCGAACACGCCGACTGGAGCAACGGGCTTCGAGGGCATCGAGGGTGTCACCACCGCCGTCGGCCCGGGCGAAATCACCGCGACGGTCGAGGGCGACGTGCTCTTCGATTCCGGCAAGACGACCTTGAAGGCCAGCGCCAAGAAGTCGCTCGATCAGATCGCCCAGGTGCTCAAGACGACCTATGCCGGCAAGGAGATCGTGATCGAGGGTCACACCGACACCGATCCGATCAAGAGGAGCGGATTCAAGACGAACTACCACCTCGGGTTCGAGCGCGCGTTCGCGGTGCGCGAGTTCCTGATCTCGAAGGGCGTCACCGCCGAGCGCATCTCCCTCTCCAGCTTCGGCCCCAACCAGCCTCTGGGCTCCAAGGCCAAGAGCCGCCGCGTGGAGGTGGTGGTGAAGCAGTGAGGTGCGTTTGCACGTGATCAGTGTCAGCTCGGCTCGCCTGCCTGTGCCCGGTGCAGGTATCAGTTATCAAGGCGTGTCGATGGTCGGGCGCGAACGGCCCCATCGCGCGCCCGAACGTTCGGCGGGCCGACCTGGCTGCGCCAGAGTCGACCCGCAGGAGATTTGGAGACGGCCACAACGGCGTCGGTTCGTTCTACGCGCGTCCTGCTGATACCCCCTCACGACCACGCACTCCGTTCCGCGGTGAGCGCGCGGCGCAGTGCTCGTCGTCCGTTCGAGCGTTTGTCTCCTGATACCTGATACCCCTCGCCGCGCGCGTTCCGTTCCTCGGGGGCCATGCCCTCCAACGCCACCGACCACCCTGGGCATGCTGTCCTGATACCCCTCACCGCGTGCGTTCCGTTCCTCGGTGGCCATGCCCTCCGACGCCACCGCCCGCCCCACGCGCCCGCCCTCAGAACTCCACCTTCAGTCCCTCCTGCTTGATCTTCTCGAGCAGGAGGTTCACTTGCTTGATCGCTTCGTCCAGGCGTCGGGCGGCGTCGGTGAGCGCGTCGTAGAGGTCGGGGTTCTGGAGCAGACGGGTCACCGTGCCCTTGCCGCTGGTCGCCATCGTCGCGACCCGGCGCACCTCCTGGAGCGTCTGCGCCATTTCGTCCGCGACCGGGGTGACGCGGTCGACGAGCGCCTTGGCGTCCACGTCGAGACTGTCGGCCAGGGCGGTGTAGCGGTTCATGGTCTCGGTGGCGTTGACGATCAGCGTGTTGGCGTTTCGCACCGCCTCGCCGAAGTCCGCCCGGAGCTGCTCGTCGCCGAGCCAGCCGTTCGCGAGCCGGATCGCCTCGCGGGCGTCCTCCAGGGCGCCGTTGAACCGCGCGACGGCGAGCCGCAGGTTCGGCGACTGTCCCGCGGCCACATCCTGCTCCGTCTGCGGCTGGAGCAGGTCGTTGAGATTCCGGCCGACCTCGGTGTAGGTGTCGGCGAATGTCCGGAAGGACGCCAGGCTGTCGAGCACGGATGCCATGCGCTCGTCGAGCTGCGCCGAAAGCTCTTCGATCATCGTGCGGTACTCGCCGAGGATCGGAGTGGATTCGTTGGGGGTGTAGAACTGTCCGCTGGCGAAGGCGGCCGGATCCGCCTGGAGCTGGAGCACGGCGCTGCCTCCGAGCAGCGACGCCACGATCTGCGGTTGAACCGGGCGCGGCACCGCCTTGGACGCCTCGATGCTGGCGACGGCCCGCACCGGATGCGCGGTGTCCTCCGGGGCAAGCTCCACGGTGTCGAGTCGACCGATGGGCACGCCGTTCAGCGTGACGGTGCTGCCGGCCCGAAGCCCGCCGGCGTCGTTGAGGGCGATGGTGAGCGTGTAGCGGTTGCCCTCGAGGAACTGGAACTCCCCGAACATCATGAGCAGCATCGCGAAGCCCACCATGCCCACGAGCGAGACGAACCCGGTGACCAGATCCCGAATGCGCGACTGCATGTTCAGCCCTCGTCTAGCCGGTTCCCGCGCGAGTCGTCGGCGAGACCCGGGGCGTCGTTGATCGCCGCCAGCTCCTCCGGGCTCGCCCGGGCGTTCAGGAATCCGTCGATCACGGGGTCGGTGCTGCTCCGGATGGCGTCCGGCGTCCCGTCGGCGATCACCTTGCCATCGTAGAGGATCATCATCCGGTCAGCGACCTTGAACGCGATCTGGAGATCGTGGGTGACGATGATGCTCGTGATCCCGGCGCGTTGCTGGAGCCGCAGGATCAGCTCCGCGATCAGGTCGGCGCGGATGGGGTCCAGTCCGGTGGTCGGCTCGTCGTAGAGGACGACCTTGGGCTCGAGAACGATCGCCCGCGCCAGGGCCACCCGCTTGCGCTGGCCGCCGGAGAGATCCGCCGGCATCTTCGCACCCGTGTCGTGGAGGCCGACCGTGCCCAACACGCTCTCCACCCTCGCCTCGCGCTCGGTGGCGCCCATCCTCGTGAGCTCGACCAGGGGGAAGGCCACGTTGTCGTGCACCGACATGGAATCGAAGAGCGCCGACTGCTGGAAGAGAAACCCGATCTGCCGGCGGACTTCGCCCAGCTCGCGGTCCTTCATCCGATCCACCCTGCTGCCTTCGAACCACACCTCTCCCCGATCGGGACGGATCAGCCCGACGATGTGCTTCAGCATCACGCTCTTTCCGCAGCCGCTCGGGCCGAGCACGACCGTGGTTCGGCCGCGCTGGAAGTTCATGTCGATTCCGCGCAGGACCTCCTGTCGGCCGAACGACTTCCAGATGTCGACCAGCCGCACGATCGCGCCGCTCGAGGGCTCGGCGTCCGGCGGGAGGCGGTTGTCGATCGGCGCAGGAATGGTCGCGGATCCTATCATCATGCCCTCGATGGATCCCATCTCGCCGCCGCACATCGTGCACGCCGGGCCCGTCTTCAGGGTCGAACGCCTGGAGTTTGCGCTGCCCGAGCGCCCGGGCGGGCCGCCCGTGGTGCGCCACGTCGTGCGCCATCCCGGCGCCGTGGCGGTGGTGGCGGTCCTGCCGGACGGGCGACTCGTCTTCGTCCGGAATCACCGGGTCGCGGTGAACGAATGGCTCCTCGAACTCTGCGCCGGGAAGCTGGAGCCGGGGGAAGACCCCGCCCACGCCGCCGCGCGGGAGCTCGAGGAGGAGACGGGCCACGCCGCCGATCGCATGGTGCCGCTGGGGACTTTCTTCACCTCGCCCGGATTTGCCGATGAACTGATGCACGTCTTCGAGGCGACGGGGCTCCGACCGGTGCCGCAGCGCCTCGAACCCGGCGAGCAGATCGAGGTCGCGGTGCTCGAGGTATCCGAGGTCCTGGACATGATCGGCGACGGACGAATCCGCGACGGCAAGACGATCGCCGGCATCATGTTGTGGCTGCGGCGCGGCGAAGCGGGGGCAGGCGAGTGAGTTGGGAGGAGCGGGAAGCAGAGGATGAAGGTCCCTTTCGCCACGCGGGGCGGCCGGGCGGCGACTGGCATGGCGTGCGCCCCACCTTCGACAACCCGATGAGCTGGTCGCTTCCCCTGGCCCGGGTGGCGGGGATCTCGGTGCGCATCCACGCCGTCTTCCTGGTGTTCATCGTGGTGGAGCTGCTGCGTTCGCTCTATGCGGCGCCCGCCGCGGAACAGCCTGTGCCGCTGGGGGGGCCGGGCCCGGCGCTGATCCTCCTCCTCTGCATGTGGTGGGCGGTGCTGCTGCACGAGTTCGGCCATTGCATCGTCTGTCGCATGACCGGCGGACGCGCCGACGAGATCCTCATGTGGCCGCTCGGCGGACTTGCCACGTGCGAACCTCCGGCTCGGTGGACCGCCCACCTGTGGACCGCGATCGGCGGACCGCTGGTGAACGTGATACTGCTCGCGGTGCTGGTGCCGCTGCTCGGCGGCCTGACCCACCGATGGTTCGGCATCGCGATCCCCTCGCCGCTCCACCTGCACGGACTGGTCGAACTCAACCGAACCGGCGCCTCGTGGTGGATCATCGCCCTGTTTCTCTTCAACTGGGTCAACCTGGTCCTGCTGCTCTTCAATCTCCTGCCGATGTATCCCCTCGACGGCGGGCGCATTCTCCAGGCCGCCCTTTGGCCGCGCATCGGCTACGCACGATCGATGCGGGTGGCGGTGCGAGCCGGCTACATCGGCGCCATCGCGCTGGGCATCCTCGGGCTGATGGTCGACGAGACGATGCTCGTGCTGATCGCCGTCTTCGGCGGCTTGACCTGCTGGACCACGTTCCGGCAGCTCGAATGGACCGAGCAGGTCATGGGCCTTCCGCCGGGACCCGAGGGAGAAGACGAGGAGCCGGAGGAGGCGCCGCGCCCGACCCGCGAGGCGGTGCGGGCCCAGGCGGAGGCGGACGAGCTGGACCGTATCCTCCTCAAGATCAGCGCGTCGGGGCTCGAGAGCCTGACCCCACGGGAGCGCCGGCTCCTCAACCGCGCCACCGAGCGCCGGCGGCGCGAGAACGGCTAGCCTGGACGAACACCGCAACGGAGACCCAATGGGCATCGAAGATCGCTCCTACATGAGTCGGCGGGAACCCTCGGGCGTCGCCGGCGTTCGGACGAGGCTGGGCGGTCTGCGCATGGTCTCCGTGAACACCTGGCTGATCGTGCTGTGCGTCGCGGTCTTCGTGGCCGATTCGTTCCTGCCCACCCGGTGGGTGTGGACGGGCAAGGTGACCGACATTCCCCAAGGGGTTTCCCTGGAGTCGATCGACCGCGGGCAGCTCACGCTCGGTCCGGAGCGGCGCGACACCATCACGCGACTCGTGCAGACGCCGCGCGGCGTGCGCCAGGTCAAGCAGGAGGTCGTGAGTCGGCAGGTCATGGTGGGCAAGAACGGCACGCCGATCGGGATGGCCGAGCTGCGACCCATGCACTTCCTGGAAAGCTATCTCTACCTCTCCACGGCCCGGATCATCTTCGGTGTCGAGTTCTGGCGCCTGATCGGCTTCCAGTTCCTGCACAGCCACGACATGCTGGTGCACATCCTGTTCAACATGCTCGGGCTCTACTTCTTCGGACCACTGGTGGAGCAGTACCTCGGCGGCAAGCGCTATCTCGCCTTCTACCTGTTGTGCGGCATGTGCGGCGCCGTCATGTATCTCCTGCTGAACGTCGCCGGGATCGCGGCCTCGAGCGTGTTCGGCGCCGGTGCTCGGATCCCCGGCCTGCTCTTCCACGATGTGGACACGCCGCTCATCGGAGCGTCGGCGGGCGTCTTCGGCGTCATCATGGCGGGGGCGTACCTGGCGCCCAGCGCCACCGTGCTCGTGTTCTTCGTCCTTCCGATGCGGCTGGCCACGGTGGCGTACGCGCTGGTGGCGATCGCGGCGGGCAGCCTGCTCTTCGGAACCAGCAACGCCGGGGGGCAGGCGGCGCACCTCGGCGGGGCGGCGGCGGGCTGGTTCCTGATCCGGCGTCCGCACCACCTGCACGAGTTCTTCAACGTCCTGGGGCGCGTCGAGCCCACCTCGCGCTCGGGGCGGGCGCGGCGGGCGGCGAAGGCGAAGGGAGTCCCTCCCGTGGAGCGGACGGAGATCGACCGGATCCTGGACAAGATCGCCCAGGGCGGCGTCCAGAGCCTGACGGCGGCCGAAAAGCGGACGCTTCGCGCCGCGTCTGGTCGCGGAGACTAGCGCGGTCTACGATTCACGTTCCGCATGGACCTCGACCAACGCGAAAAACTTCGAGTGGCCGCCGAGCCGGCGGTTCTTGTCGGTTGCTACCTGCCCGGGGAGGAGGAGGCGCACGGCGGCGACGAGCGCGATCCGCTGCGCGAGCTGCGCGCGTTGGCGGAGACCGCGGGGTCCCGCGTGGTCGGCGAGCTTGTGCAGCGACGGGTGCGGCCGCGCCCCTCGACCTACCTCGGCAAGGGGAAGATGGAGGAGCTGACGGCGATGATCGAGGCCCTCAAGGCCAAGCTGGTCGTCTTCGACAACGACCTCTCCCCGAACCAGATCCGCGAGATCGAGAAGGCGGTGAGCTGCAAGGTGCTCGATCGCAGCGAGCTCATCCTCGACATCTTCGCCGGTCGCGCCAGCACGCGGCAGGCCAAGCTCCAGGTCGAGATCGCCCAGCTCGAGTACACGGCGCCGCGCCTGCGAGCGATGTGGAGCCATCTCGGACAGGTGACCGGCGGCGCGCCGGTGGGCGTCGGCACCCGTGGTCCGGGCGAGCAGCAGATCGAGACCGACCGTCGCCTGGTGCAGCGTCGCCTGCTCCAACTGAAGCGCGAACTGGCCGAGGTCCAGGCCCGCAAGACCCGCGAGGTCGAGGGCCGCCGTCTCGAGCACTACACGGTGGGCATCGTGGGCTACACAAACGCGGGGAAGAGCACGCTTTTCAATGCGCTCACCCGGGGCGGCGCCTTCGCCCACGGGAAGCTCTTCGCGACCCTGGGCACGCGGGTCGAGCAGTGGAACCTGGGCGGCGGGAACTCCGCGATGCTGTCCGACACCGTCGGCTTCATCCGCAACCTGCCGCACCACCTGGTGGCCTCGTTCCGATCGACGCTCGAGGAGACGGTGCACGCCCACCTGCTGCTGGTCGTCGCGGACGCGTCCGATCCCGCGGCGGAGCAGGAGCTTCGAACGGTGCACGAGGTTCTCGCGGAGATCGATGCCGATCGCCAGCCCCGGGTGCTGGTTCTCAACAAGATCGACGCCGCCGATGCGGCCACACTGGCCAAGTGGCGGGAGCGCGAACCGGAGGCGATCCAGGTCTCGGCCAAGTCGGGCGAGGGACTCGAACTCCTCCGGGCGATCGTGCTTCGCAACATGATGGGCGCCGTGCGCGAGGTGGACGCCACCGTGCCGCTCAACGACGACCGCACGATCGACTTCCTGGAGAAGCGGGCGGATGTTCTCGATCGCCGCTACGCGGACGGCACGGTCACGCTGCGGGTGCGCCTCGGCCGCCGCCAGCTCGAGCAGCTCCTTTCGCGCGGCACCGCCGCGCGGATCGACGGCTTGCCGGCGCAAGAGGCGTTGCGGCAGGTGTGGGACCCGTCGCCGGTGGCGGCCCCGCTCCGCGTCCCGCCGCATCTTCGCTACGACCAGATGAGGGACGAGGCGGACAAGGAGCACGCGTGAGCCGCGGCAGCAAGGACCGGCCGGCCTCCATCCCGCTCACGGACGAGCTGCGGGCGCTGGTCGAGGAGTGGAGCGATCATCCCGAGCTCGACGTGATCGCGGATCGGGTGCGGATCGCCGCCGCGGCCGGTCGAGGCGAACGGCTGCGGAGCCTCGTCGCGGAGGCGTCGGTGGCCCGTCGACTCCTGGAGCGCGGCGCCGCGTTGCGCTTCGAGGTCCCGACGCCCTCCGGGAGGAGCGCCGACTTCGAGGTCGTGGCCGGCGACATGCGGTTCTACCTCCATGTGAAGTCGATGCGGCAGGGGACGCAGCGGCACGGTCGGGTCCGGTTCTCCTCGCGACTCCGTTCCCTCGAGCGCATCCGTCGTCCGTTCATCGTTGCGGTTCGCTGGCGGGAGGGGCTCTCCGACCAGCAGGACGCGTTGCTTGTGCAGCGGACGGGAGCGTTCATCCGGTCGGCGCGGGTGGGGGAGGAACTCGTCATCCACGATGCCGACGGCACCGAGCTCGGCGGATGCCGGGTGATCGCGCCATGGAGCGGCGACCACGTGAGCCTGGTGATCGGCCTGCCTTCCGGGTTCGTGGACGAGGCGCCGCGCCTTCAGCGGTTGTTGCGCCGCGCCTACCGGCAGTTCATGCCCTCGGCATTGAACGTGATCCTGGTGGGACTTCCTTCCGAGGCCCTGGCGCACGACTTCGAGGCCGCGCTGCTCGGTTCGCCCGTGGAACGGTGGGACCTCTTTCCCGAGGAGGGCCGGCGGGTGGCGCATGGACGGGCCGCGGACGGCTTCTGGAGCGGTCGGCACTACGACCTCTCCAACGCCGCCGGCTGGTTCGTGGGCGCAGACGACGCGCGGATCGCGGCCTCGGCGATGCTTTTCCGCGCCCGGTCGCGCCCGGAACCGTGGGAGCAGGAGCGCTTGGCGACGATGTTCGGGTGAGCGCCTCGGGTGAGCGAGGAACAGGCGCCCGTCCGGATCATTGGGCACGGACGGCGCGGGGCGAGGGTTATTCGGTACCAGCGTGGGCGGACGATCGGGCGCCGGAAGGACCGTTGGCGCATCGGAACGTGCGGCGGGCCGACCTGGCGCCGCCAGCGTCCGACCCGCACGGGAACCGGATCGGATCACAACGGCCGTCGACGCCCATAACGCGTCCACGATCTTGCCCTCCTTCACCAGGCCGCGAGCGTCGGCGCCGCAATGCCGTTCCCGACCCGCCGGGCGACGAGGTCGGCGATCGGGTTGCCGATGGGTCTCGGCCGCCGTCCCGTGTCGTTGGACGACGGATGCCGGCCGGACGTCCGCGGTCGGACGCTCGCGATCGAACCCATGGAGGATGGAACCGTGCGCATCGGAGAAATGCTCGTCGAGCTCGGCGTGCTCACCCCCGACCAGGTGGACGAAGCCTTGCAGGAGCAGGAGTCCACCGGCCGCCCGCTGGGACTGATCTGCGAGGACCTCTTTGGAGTTCCGCCGACCACGATCGAGCAGGCGTGGGCCACGCAGTATGCCCGCATCGCGATGCGCGTCGATCCGTTGCGCGAACCGTGCGACCTTGCCGTGCAGTCGAAGGTCACGCCGCGCCAGGCGTGGCAGTTCCGCGTGCTGCCGATCCGCTTCGACCATTTTTTTTTTAATGATACGGCGACCACCGAGACGGACCTTCCTCGGGCGCTGCGCTTCGCGACCCGGGTCGTGGGGCATCCGGTGCACCTGGTCCTGTCCGAGCCCGCGGCGCTGGGCGCCGCACTTTGTCGTCGCTACCCGTTGGCCGGCATGACGCCGGACGCGATCGGCGCCCACTGCGATCGACTCGCGAGTTGAGGCCGGCGATCGCGGGATGCGTCGCGCCGTGGCCTCCTGACCCAGGCCAACGGCGCGAGGATGGAGTCCATCATGCTGTCGTTCACCGCGTCGGGCGTGAGGCCGGGCAGCGGGTAGCGTCGGCAGAGTGCCTCGCCGAGGGCGAGGGCGTCGGTCATCACGAAGAACACCGGCAGTCCGATGACGTTGGTCGCGAAGCGCAGGGCCCGTCGGAGATGGGCGGGCGTCGTGACCACCATGAGTTCGCCGTCGACGTTCCGTACGGGCAGGACCCGGAACTGCCAGGCCTGGCGCCGGGTCACGGTGTCTCGGGCGGCATCGCAGAACTCGGCGGTGCGGGGGTCGATCGTCGCCGTCATGCGGGCGTACTGAACGGCCCACGCCTCCTCGATGGCGTTCGGATCGACCCCGAACGCCTCCTCGGCCAGCACGCCGAACGGACGTCCGCATTCGCGCTGGCGATTGAGCACCGAACGCACCTGCTCGTCGTCGAGCACCCCCGCCTCGACCAGCGCTTCACCCATTCGAATGTGCACGTGAGCGTTCCTCCTTGCCTCCGTCGGGTCATGTCGCCGCGGCGTCTCCTCCGGCGCCGCGACGCATGACCGCCGACCCGCCTATCGGCGTCGTGCTCCGGGGCATCGCGACCAAACCCCGTCGAATCGCGGTCGGCAGTCATCGAAGGCGTGGGATGTGTCGGTTGGCGAGCCGTGGCAAGGCGGGCCGGCGCGCCGGGCAGGTCCGGTTCGGCGCATCCCATAAGGCGCGCCGCGGCTCGCGTGGGGGTCGCCCCGGCGACGCAGGCCGCGCAATGGTGGTCAAAAGCGCGTTGATCCGCCATTCGACGGCTGGATCGGGGCGCCGCATCGTGTAGTCTGGACAGGTCGGGTCGCTTCTCGTCCCGGCCCGTGGCCGCTCCCGCGGCCGCTCCCGCGAAACCTCACTTCCGTGCCTCCTCCGATCGTGGGTTGGGGGAGGCATCATTGCGCGCCCCCGCCCCCCCCGGGACCGGCCTCAGGACCCGCGATCGGGGGAGATCGGTCTCGGGCTCAGCCGATGAGGGCGTCGGGATTGAGGGCGAGGAGGTCGTCGACGACGAACAGGCCGTCGCGGCGGATGACCTCGTCATCGAAGCGGATCTCGCCGCCGCCGTATTCCGGGCGCTGGATGAGCACGAGGTCCCAGTGGATCTCGGATCGATTGCCGTTGTCGGCGTCCTCGTAGGCCCGCCCGGGCGTGAAGTGGAGCGACCCGGCGATCTTCTCGTCGAAGAGGATGTCCTTCATCGCGCTGCGGATGTAGGGGTTGAATCCGATGGCGAACTCGCCGACGTGTCGTGCGCCGTCGTCGGTGTCGAGGATGGCGTTCAGTCCGTCGACGTCCGCATCGGCGCCGGCATCGACGACGCGTCCGTCGCGGAACTCGAGGCGCACGTTGTTGAACGATCGCCCGTTGTAGATCGTCGGCGTGTTGAAGTGGATCACGCCGTTCACGCTGTCGCGCACGGGCGCCGTGAAGCACTCGCCGTCGGGGATGTTGTTCTCGCCCGTGCAGGCGATGACGGGAATGTCGCGGATCGAGAACGACAGGTCGGTGTCGCCGGGTCCGACGAGGCGGACGCGGTCGGCGCGCTGCATGCGTTCGACGAGCGGCTTCACCGCCTCGTCCATGCGGGCGTAGTCGAGCGTGCACACGTCGAAGTAGAAGTCCTCGAACGCTTCCGTGCTGAGTCCGGCGAGCTGGGCCATGCTCGGCGTCGGCCAGCGGAGGACGCACCATTTCGTGTGGTTCACGCGCTGATCGAAGTGCACGGGCTTGCCGTAGATGCGGGTCACCCGCTGCATCTGCGCGGTGTCGATGCCGGCCATCTCGCTGACGTTGTGCGACCCGCGCAGGCCGAGGTAGGCGTCCATGAGGGCCATGCGGTGCCGATCGCAGTCGGCCCAGACGGCGAGGTTGTCCTCGTCGGCGTCGGCGTTGAGCGCCCGCATGACGCGGGCGTGTCGCAGCGCGACGTGCGGATGCCCGCCCGCCCGCCGGGCCGCGCGAACGAGGGCGACGACCATCTCGTCCGGCGTGTCGAACGCCTCGATGAGCACGTGCTCGCCGGGCGCGAGTCGGGTGGAGTGCGTGATGAGCACGTCGGCGAGCGTCGCGTAGCGTGAATCGGCCATGTCGTCGGGGTTCCCGCTCGAAGGGTCGGACGCGCATCGTCCGACGGAGCGGCGATTCTACAACGTCCCGGCGCCGTGGGTCTCGGGTTCGCCGAACAGACGTCGCAGCAGCGCGACATGCGGCGCCGGCAGATGCGCATCCTCGCGCAGCCACAGGCGAGGGTGGATGACCGCCTCCTGGGGACGGCTGCGGAACCACACGACGGCCTCGGACGCGGCGAAGCGGCGGCGATGCCAGAAGCCGTCGTCGTCGCGTCCGTGCGCGATGCGCCGTCCCTTCGGCGGGTGCCGGTCCCATCGCTCGATGTGGGTGCCGAGCAGCGCCTCCTCGAAGTCGACGACGTCCTCGTCCCGCGAGGTGCCGAGCATGATCACGTTCGTCGCGCGGGGCATGAACTGGAGGTACGCCTTGCGGAGGAGGCGATGCATGCGCGGCGCATCGTCGACGAAGCCCGTCGGCAGGCCGATCGCGAGCGTGACGTGCGTCCCCTCCCACGGCGCGGCGATGAGGCACCCGCCGATCTCGCGCCCGGCGTCGTCGCGCACGATGTGCTCGTCCCCCACCCGCGCAATCTGGATGAACCGCGCGCAGTCCGTCACGAACCGCTGCATCGTCACGTCGTCGAGCCCGTCGTGCCAGCGCAGACGCACGATGTACGGCCGACGGATGCGCTCGAGGTACCGGAGATGCGACGAGACCGTCAACTGGCGCTGGGCCGGGCGGTCGGTGTCGAGACGCTTCACGTGCAGGTAGACCGGGTCGCCGTCGGCGTTGATCTCGAAGTCGCACGTGCGCCCGGCGGGCGTCGGGA
>JAGQOG010000427.1 GCA_020427695.1 Phycisphaerales bacterium | reverse complement strand
CGTTCGTCACGGCCAAGATGGCCGTGGCACCCGAGTTTGAGCACCGCATGGGAACGGGTGCCACGGCCTTCCAGGCCGTGCGCTGCACCCATCCCCCAAGACACCACCGGAGGTCGCCTGTCGATCGCACGCACCTGTCGCCCTCGACCAGCGTGATCCGTTCCGTCGGTCCCACCACGCGACCACTGCGCCCTACCCCAAGAACCGCTCGCGCTCGTCCTCGCTTGGGATCTCGCAGGCGTCCACCGCTCCGAACCACTGCATCCGGTGCCGCGCCACCCAGCGATAAACCGCGTCGCGCACGGGCCGGGGGCAAAGGCGTCCCGCAACCGCGAGGGCACGCCACGGGCCGCCGATGCTCCTCAGGATCCGCAGGACCGCTTCGCTCCGCACGTGCAGTCCGTCGGCGTCGAGCAGCACGATCGTGCCCACATCGGTCGGCTTCGAGGGTGCGTCGAGTGCGGCGTAGGTTGTGCCTTGGAGCGGCGCGAACCGAAGCCGCTGGTGCCGGTCGTGGTGGAGGATCCAGCGCACGGATCGGTCGCAGAGTCCGCACTGGCCGTCGTAGAACACGATGGGCCCCGCCGGGCGGATCACGGCGTCACCGGCTCGAGCGGGTAGGCGCACGTGTCCACACCGTCCGAGGCGAGCGCATGAGGTTCGCCCCGGACCGAGGCCAGGACGCCCGCCGACGGCACCAGCGTGTCGTCGAGGGCATGCAGACGAACACGCCGGAGCGGCCACCGCTCGTGCTCGATCCGACCGGCGAGGAGCCGGCCGCGCCGATGGACGAACAGGAGGTAGCGCTCGGTCAGAAAGTGCTCCAGCGAGCCTGGCTCGGACAGGGGAAGAGACTTGCCCGCCTCCCAGTCGATGTGGGTCCTTCCCTCGCCGCGGAGCCGGCACAGCTCGTACCGCACCCGGTCGCCTTCGATCTCCACGTCGAACCGGCTGTGGATGTAGTTCAGTCCCCACAGCCACCGCCCTCCGAGGACCGGCAAGAGCCGCTCCGCATCCAACGAACAGAACCACACGCCGCGGCAGTCGCCCGCGCGAACGTAGGTGCGCACGTTGCACTCGAAGAACGCGCTCATGCCGGTCATCCGCTCGAACGGGCGCGGGAAGCCCCGGACATGGGTGGTCTCCATCCGGAACGGAACCAGCCCGATCCACGCGGTGCCGTCGAAGATGTCGATCTCGAGACCCGGCGGGAGCAGCTTGGCCGCATCCGCGATCGGCATCGGCCAATGGAGGAACAGCAGCCGGGCCCACCGCATCCAGATTGCCGGCGAGCATGCGGCGGTCATGCCAGGTTCCTCGATGGGTGTGCGAGCGCCGAACCGGGCTAATCGCGCCGACCGAACAGCACCGCCAGTCGCGCGACGAGCTTGACCGCCTCCCAGTAGATCCACGCCAGGCTGACCAGCAGGCAGAAGCCACAGTACCACTCGGTGCTCTTGGGTGAACCGGCCGCAAGGAGCTCGTCGATGCGGCGGAAGTCCACCACGAGCCAAAGGGACGCGATCACGAGGATCAGCACGTTGACGCCGAGACCGATCAGGCCCGCGGTGCCGGTGGCGGTCACCGAGCCAAACGACACGAACGGCAGGGTGACGCCGAAGAGGCTCAGGACGAACGACGCGAGGTAGGTCACCATGATGCCGAGCGTGGCGGCGCTGATCACGGAGACGAAGGTGTTCGTGGGCTTGATGATCCCCGCGCGGTACAGGACGAGCATGCCCGCCATGACGCTGCCCGTGATGACCAGCGCCTGAAGGGCGACGCCGCCGGGCACCTGCACCTTCATGTTGTCGAGCATCTGCTGGATGAGGCCGGTGGCCCCGCCCAGGAACGCGCCTTCGACCAGGGCGTAGATCGGGGCCAGGATCGGGGCCAGGCCGGGCTTCCCGTACATCGTGAAGCCGACGCCGAGACTCACCACCAGGGCGACGATGCTTCCGACCCAGAGGAGACCCGGGTTCTGACCGAAGAACTCGTAGCCGCCGACGCCCGCGATCATGGCCATGGCGACCAGGATGGCCGTCTTGGCGAGGACGCCCGGCATCGACGCCACGTTGGCCTTGGTATCGCGAAGAAGATGGGCACCGAACGCTTCTTCGTTGGCGAGGGCGGGATTGGTGGATTCAAGGGTGGCGAGGTTCATGGGGTAGGACCCGGAGGGCGTCGGCGTTGCCGACGAGGACTGAGGACGGCGGGCGGTGGCCCGCCGGATTCTTGGCGGGCCGACCTCGCCGGCGAGGTCGACCCGTGGATGGGGGGTTCTTGGTGCGGGAGTGTATGGCCTTTCGGGCAAGGGTTCCGGAAAGGCCGGCTCGCTCTGCGACCGGGGGGGGGCGTTCGCACGGATTCGTGCGTGGGTCCAGGGTGGCTGCGGAGCGCCAGGAGCCGGCGGGAGTCGCCGGCGACGCGCCGGCGTTTCAGTCCGTTCCTGCGTTCGATCTCCTCGCGCGCGTTCCCGTGTGTGCAACGGGACGCACGCCGCTACGGTTGCGTCCAGTTCCCCAAGACAACTCCGAGATCAGCGCCGCTCACGACACCATCTGCGTTAAGGTCGGCGATGGCATCGTCGGTTCCCCAGGCACCCACGACAATGGCGAGATCGCACGGGCCGACGACGTCATCGCAGTCGAGATCGCCAAGAATCCCCGCGACAGGTGCGAGCACCGCCGCGCAAATGACGTTGCAGTTGACGACCATGACACCGTCGTTGCGGATCGCCAGTGCCTGACTCAGATACGAAGCGGACGCCGGAGCGAAGGGCGTGAGTTCGAGGAAGGTGGTTCCGTCCGTGACGCAGGCCCGTTTCGAATTCGTCTCGAGGAGATCCAGGTCTCCGCTGATGATTCCGAGATCGTTGATGTCCCTCGGCCACCATCGGCTCGCCGATGGTGGAGCAGGATAGATCACCACCTTGCCGTCGTTGACGTTCATCGTGTAGCCGTCCCGGAGGATCACCGTATTGCTGGACATCGTCCCGGCTACCGTGCCGAGGTTGTTGATGGATCGCGAGTCAGACTTGTCGTACGGCGGCACAGGTTCGATCACCGACGCCTCGCCCTCGTGCAGCACGAACGCGTGCGTGCTCTGGAATCCCGAGGCCTGGGCCGTGAGTGAGACGTCTCCGGCAATCGTCCCCGCATCGTTGATGGCGATACATCCGGTCGAGACCCATCCCTCGATGGCGATGTCCACCCGACCGGTCTCGAGCGACCAAAGGAACCCCGCCTGAGGATAGTTCCCCGATCGTCCGGCACTCTGGGTGCCGACAACCTGGTTCTCGTCGTTGAGGTCGTGGACGAACGACTCGCTGGGCGCTTTGGCGATCGGAATCATCTCCACCCAGTCCCAATTCCCGGCGTCGTTCGGGATGAGTTTGACACCTTCCTCCGCCGTCCATGTGCAGGGCTTGCGTGCAGAGGGCACGAAGTAGTCGTGGCCGACTGCCAGGTCCGATTCGTTGATGTCGGAGAATCGGACCTTGCTCTGGCCCAGCGGTGGAATCCACGGCCCGAGGATCTCGGTCGTGTCGTAGCCGCAGGGCAGGCCGTCGGCCGAGACAGGACACATGAGGAACAGCGCCGAGGCGACGCAACACAATCTGCCGGCATCGTGCAACTGCTTCTTTCCCGCCGCTGCTACGGAGGCGCTCAGAGCGACCTTTCCTTGGTCAGGTTTCTGCATGACGAGGTCCCAAGGTGATCCTCCCACCGGACACGGAGGATTGCGAAGGCTCAGACTCGTCCCCGATGGTCACGGTAGCGTACCCCCCCCCTCCCTTGTCAACAAAAAACGGGGAGTTGGGTCCGAGATGCAGTGCCGCAACGCCGTCGAGCGTCGGTCGGCGCTTGCCGCTGCCTCGCCGTGTGCGCGGCGCCTCCGTGCCGGCGACGCTCCGTCCTACAGGACCTCCGCCGCGAGGCTCGCCAGGTCGCTCCGCTCCGTCTTGCTCAGCGTCACGTGTCCGTAGATGCGCTGGCCCGTCATGCGGTCGATGAGGTAGCTGAGGCCATTGCTGGCCGCGTCGAGGTAGGGGTTGTCGATCTGCCCGATGTCGCCGGCGAGCACGATCTTGGTGCCGTCGCCGACGCGGCTGACGATCGTCTTCACCTCGTGCGGCGAGAGGTTCTGGGCCTCGTCCACGACCATGTACTGGTGGGGGATCGAGCGGCCGCGGATGTAGGTGAGGGGCTCCATCACCACCTTGCCGGTGTGCAGGAGCTGGTCGATGCGCTGTTCCGTCGAACGGCTCTCCGCGTCGTTCAAATGGCTGCCGCGCGTGGACAGCAGGTACGACAGGTTGTCGAAGATCGGCTGCATCCACATCGTCAGCTTCTCGTCCTTGTCGCCGGGCAGGTAGCCGATGTCGCGGCCGAGCGGCATGATCGGTCGCGCCACCAGCACCTTGTCGAAGTGCTCCTCCTTGAGCACCTTCTGCATGCCGGCGGCGATCGCCATCAGCGTCTTGCCGGTGCCGGCGGGCCCGATGAGCGTGACGAGCTTGATGTCGTCGTCGAGGAGCAGGTCGAGCGCCATGATCTGCTGGACGTTCCGCGCCATGATCCCGAAGACGGGCTTGCGCGGCCCGGTCACCGGGATCAGATGTCCGGTATCCGACAGCACGCGGGCGAGACCGGTGTGGGAGTCGTCGGTCTCGTCCTCCAGCATGATGTACTGGTTGGGCACAGGGAGCAGCGGCACCGTGTCCCCCTCGGGCGACACCGTGCGCAGATGCGACGCGACCCGCTCGAGCGGAAGCTGCCGCTCGTTGTAGAGCTCGTCGATCAGGTCGCTCGGCACCACCAGCGAGGCGTAGCCGCCGTAGAGCCAGTCGGCGTCCACGCGGTCGGCCTCGAAGTCCTCGGCGGGGATCCCGAGCGCGTCGCACTTGACGCGGGCGTTGATGTCCTTCGAGATGAAGATCGTGCGTCCGCCCTTGCCGTGCAGGGCGTTCGCGACCGCGAGGATCCGGTGGTCGGGATGGTCGAAGTCGAGGGGGAAGGGCACGCTCCGATCGAGCCGGTCGATGCGGATGAGTCCGCCCTGCTCGTTCCACACCACGCCCTCGAACAGGTGCCCGATCGTGCGCAGCCGATCGAGCTCGCGGATGACCTGGCGGGCGTTCCGTCCCGTCTCGTCGTTGTTCTTCTTGAAGGTGTCGAGCTCCTCGATCACCGCCAGCGGGATCACCACCACGTTGTCCTCGAACATGTAGATCGAGTTCGGGTTGTGGAGAAGGACGTTGGTGTCGAGGACGAACTGCTTGGACTTCGTGGCGCTGGCTCGGCTGGAGGTGCGGGTTTGCAGGTCGCGGGATGCCGTGCTGGACAAGAAGTGACTCCTGTGGGGCGAGGGAGAACGAGGCCTTCCATCAGAAGAGCGGGCGGGGGCACGTGCGGATCGCCGGATCATACCCCTTCAACTTCTCGGTCCAGCGCAAGGATGGCTTGAGCGGCAGATGCAGGCGGCGTGTGGTCGAGGTCTGGATAAGCACGCGACCGGGCCGTCGGGGGTCGGACGAGGGGGCCGCCGCAGAGGCGCCCGGAGGCGTGTAGGCTGGAGGACCGTCGGTCGGGCGGGACGTCTCCCGCCGCCGACGCGACGGAGTTCCCCCCATGACCACCATCGAGCGCTTGTGTGCAGCCATGGAGTCGATTGCCCCGTCCCGACTCGCGGAGGAATGGGACAACGTCGGACTGCTGCTCGGCAGCATGCGCGATCCCGCCCGGCGCATCGTGCTTGCGATCGATCTGACGGAGCCGGTGCTGGACGAGGCGATCGAGCGGCGCTGCGATGCCCTGGTCGCGTACCACCCGCCGATCTTCGAACCGATCAAGCGACTCACCGACGAGCGCTCGAAGGCGCGGATCGTGCTCCGCGCCGCGCGGGCTGGAATCGCGATCTACAGCCCCCACACCGCGCTCGACGCCGCCGCGGGGGGCGTGAACGACTGGCTGGCGGAAGGCGCGGGAGCGGGCGATGTCCGCGCCCTCACGGCCCACGCCTCCGCGCCGGCGGGCGAAACGCGCAAGATCATCACGTTCTGTCCCGCCGAGGCCGTGGACCGCGTGCGCCAAGCGCTCTCGACGGTTGGCGCGGGGCGCATGGGCAACTACGAGCTCTGCTCCTTCACCGTGGCCGGGGAGGGCACCTTTCTCGGCAACGAGGCGTCGACGCCGGCGGTCGGGGAGCGCGGACGGCTGGAGCGCGTGCCGGAGGTGCGCCTCGAGATGGTGTGCCCGGCGGCGTCGCTGCCGCTCGCCCTGGCCACCCTTCGCCACTTCCATCCCTACGAGGAGCCGCCGATCGAGATCCACGAGCTGCTGCCGCGCCCCGATCGGACGATCGGCGCCGGTCGGCGGATCGTGCTCGACCGGCCGGTGGCGCTCAAGGAACTCGCCGAGCGTGTGCGCACGCACCTCGGCGTGCCGCGATTGGACGTGGCGCCCGCGGGCGATGGCCCGATCGCCGTGGTGGGCGTGTGCGCCGGCAGCGGCAAGGGACTCCTGGCCACCGCTGTGGCGCAGGGGTGCACCGCCTACCTCACCGGCGAGATGGGACACCACGACGTCCTGGCCGCGCAGGCCGAGGGGTGCGCCGTTCTCCTTGCGGGCCACACCGAAACGGAGCGCGGCTACCTGCCCCGACTGCGCGACCGGCTGGCCGCGGCGCTCGCCGACGTCGAGGTCATGGTGGCGGGGCGCGACGTCGCGCCAGCGATGCAGGCTCACCAGTGACGGGCGCGACTGCGCTTCGGCACGGCCGGCACGGCCGTGGCACCCGGCTGCCGCGAACCGGCGGCCCCGTGCGGGCTCGTTGCGCGGAATGCGATCGCTGTCTGCTCTTCGAGTGGGGTCGCGAACCGGTGAGCGTTCGGTACCGTCACCCACCACTTCTCGTTGCGTTGCCTTCCCGCCGCTTCTT
>JAGQOG010000035.1 GCA_020427695.1 Phycisphaerales bacterium | reverse complement strand
TCTCCCGGAGCGTGAAGACGATCGACGGCCATCAGGACCGCATGATGCGGAAGCTCGGCATCGACGCTCGGGCCGAGCTGGTCCGGTTCGCAATTCGCGAGGGCGTGGCGGAGGCGTAGCGGCGACATCCGGCGCGGAGCAGCCAGGCGCCTCGATGCCTTGATCCCTCGATGCCTCGATCGTCGTCAACCCACCAGCACGTTGACGAGGCGGCCCGGCACCACGATCACCTTGCGCACGGTCTTGCCCGCGATCTGCTCGGCGATCCTGGCGTCCTCGAGGGCCCGACTGCGCAGGTCGTCCTCGCCCGTCTCGGCGGCGACGGTGATCCGCGAACGCAGCTTCCCGTTCACCTGCACGGGAATCTCGATGGTGTCGTCCACCAGCATCCGGTCGTCGTAGGCCGGCCAATCGGCGTGCGACACGAAGCCCTCCTCGCCCAGGCGCAACCAGATCTCCTCCGCCATGTGCGGCGCGAACGGCGCCAGCACCCGCACCGCGCGGCTCATCTGGTCGCGGGTGAGCTGGCGGCCCGAGGCGCTGACGAGGTTCACGAACTCGATCATGGCCGCGATGGCGGTGTTCATCGCCAGGCGCTCGATGTCGCTTCCCACGCGCTGGATGGTCCGGTGAAGCTGCCGCTCGACGGCGTCGTCGGCCGCTTCGGCCGTCTGCACCGCGCCCGACTGCTCGTCCACGCACATGCGCCAGAAGCGCTGCAGGAAGCGGAACGGGCCCGCGATGTCGCGCGTGTTCCACGGCTTGCTCGCGTCCAGCGGGCCCATGTACATCTCGTACAGGCGGAAGGTGTCGGCGCCGAACTCGGCGATCACGTCGTCGGGGTTGATGACGTTCTTCAGGCTCTTCGACATCTTGGCGACGACCTGGACGAGCGGCGTGTCGGTGCCGCGCTCGAACCACTGCCCGTCGGCCCGCTCCTCGACCTCGTCCATCGGCACCAGCGTCTTGTCCGGCCGCTGGTAGGCGAACGACTGGATCAGGCCCTGGTGGAACAGCCGTCCCGCAGGTTCGGGCGTGCTGACGTGGCCGAGGTCGAACAGGAGCTTGTGCCAGAAGCGGGCGTAGAGGAGGTGCAGCACGGCGTGCTCGGCGCCGCCGACGTAGAGATCCACGCCGCCTGCATGGGCCTTGCCGCTGGTCCGCTCGCTCACCATCCAATAGCGTTCCGCATCCTCGCCGACGAAGCGCTGCTCGTTGTGCGGATCGCAGAAGCGCAGGTAGTACCAGCACGACCCCGCCCAGCCGGGCATGGTGTTTGTCTCGCGGCGCACCGGCCGGTCCGGCGGGAGCACCTCGGGATCGACGCCCGCGGCGCCGGCGGTGGTGTTCACCCACTCGGTGGCCTTGCTCAGCGGCGGCACCGGGACCTCCGACTCGATCGGCGAGTAGTCGGCGAGTTCGGGCAGCCGCACCGGGAGATGCTCCTCGGACACGGGATAGTGGTGGCCGCTCTCGTCGAAGACGATCGGGAACGGCTCGCCCCAGTAGCGCTGCCGGCTGAACAGCCAGTCGCGCAGCCGGTAGTTCACCCGGCGCTGGCCGAGGCCCTGTGCCTCGAGCCAGTCGATGATCACCTGCTTGGCGTCGGCGGTGGCGAGTCCGGTGATGGACACGCCATCCTCGCCGGCACGGGCGCTGTTGACCGCGATGCCATCGTCGGCGTCCGCGCGGCCGGTCGCCAGGGTCAGTCCGTGGCGGCGCACGGCCCGCACGACCTGGCGGAGGTTCTGTCCGGTTCGGGCTTCGATCGCCTCGCGCCAGGCCTCCGCTTCCGGCCCCGGCCGGCCCGGCTGGTCGACGTCGCGCCCGTCCATCAAGTCGCGGTACGCGTCGCTCGGGTCCTCGTCCGTGTCCACGCACCGGGCGAGGAACTCCGAGACCAGGACGGTCAGGGCCGGCGACTCGAGCACGCGATCGGTGGCCCGCTCGACGAACGCCCGCACGGCGGCGAGGGCAGGGGGATACACGACGTCGCGCACCGGCAGGTCGAACGCCTGGGCGAATTCGAAGTCGCGCTGGTCGTGCGCGGGGACGGCCATGATCGCGCCGTGGCCGTATCCCATCAGCACGTAGTCGGCGGTCCAGACCGGGATGCGCTCGAGGGTCGCGGGATTGACCGCGTACACGCCGGTGAAGACGCCGGTCTTCTCCCTGGTGTCCGTCATCCGATCGACGTCGGCCCGCCGGCGGGCCTCGGCGACGTAGGTGGCGAGCACCGAGATGTCGGTGTTCGCGGGCGGCGCGGCAAGGACATCGTCGATCAGCGGGTGCTCGGGCGCGACCACCATGTAGGTGGCGCCGAAAACGGTGTCGGGCCGGGTGGTGAACACCCGCAGGAAGGGCACGTTGGCGCGCCCCTCGAGATCGAAGTCGATGTCGGCGCCTTCGCTGCGCCCGATCCACTCCGTCTGCATGATCCGGGTGGACTCCGGCCAGCGGATGAGCGCGAGGTCCTCGAGCAGGCGCTCGGCG
>JAGQOG010000426.1 GCA_020427695.1 Phycisphaerales bacterium | reverse complement strand
TCGTCGGATCGCTGTTGCGGCACCGGCATCCGGTCCTTCTCCTCAAGGACGCGCCCTCGGAGCGCGACCACTACATCGTGGTCGGCGACCTGCCGCTCGATCCCGCGTCGGAGTGGTGGTTCAAGACCTTCGGCGTTCGGTACCAGCGTGTGACGAACGTGCTCGACGATCCCCATCCCGAGGACACCGTCCGCGTTGGCGTCGTCGCGACCGGATCGATGCTCTCCGCGATCGCCGAAGAGGTTCGAGGCGACATCGGCGAACGCGCCCTGGTGCAGCACTGGTCGGCGGTGACCGAGGAGCAGGCCACGGGGAGCGCCACCCACCTGCTCGAGATCTTCGATCGGCAGGCGAGCAAGTGGTCGATGGTCCGGGCGCTGTGCCGCCGGGAGGGGTTCGACGAGCGCCGCGTGGTGGCGATCGGCGATGGACTCAACGACGTCGAGCTACTGGCGAACGCCGCCGTGGGCATCGCGATGGAGAACGCCAGCGAGGCGGTGTGCGCCGTCGCCGACGCGTTTACCGGGCACCACGATCGTGACGGGGTGGCCCAGGCGATCGATCGGCTGCTGAACGGCGGCCTCTCGGCTCCACTCGCCTGATCGCTCGCCTGATCGGTCTCCTGCGGACACCCTTCGTCGGCGAAGTCGGGACCCGTTGGCGGCAATCGGCGTCAGCCGTCTTGTCCCGCGCCCACCCACCGCGTAGGCTGGACCACACTCTGCCCATGAGCCTGCCGGAGACCCATGAAGAGGAACACCCGTCGCTGGCGGGCGCCGCGCAGCAGAATCGCATGCTGGCGGAGAGCCTCGCCGAGCCGCTGACCGCGGCCTGCAACGGGCGCTTGGCGGACCTCAGGTGGTTCCGGACCGACTGGCAGCGCGGCGGGGCCGCCACCGGGCACGCGACCTGGATCCCGGAGCCCGGCAGCCAAGACCCGGCTGGCCGGGATCGTCCGGGAGGCCAACCAAACACCTGCGAAGTGGTGGTGAAGCTCCCGGTCAACACCCGCGAACTCGCGTGGCTGCGCCGCATGCAGGACGGCACGCCGCATCCCCCGGTTCCGGTTCTGTACGCCGGCGGCGAGGGGCTCAACGGATACGACATGGCGTGGGTGGTCATCGAGCGGATCCCTCACGGTCCCCTCGGCACGCACTGGCACGACTCGCACGTCGAGCGGATTGCCGCCGCGGCGGCGCGATTCTATTGCCAGGCGCGACGGCATCCCGTCGATCGATCGCCGCGACAGGAGGACTGGGGGGCCCTCAACCACGCCGCCCGCGAATCGGTGAAGCTCAACGGGATCGCGGAGCGGCAGCGCTGGACGGAGGGGCTCAAGTCCGTTGCCCACCGCCTCGACAGGATCACCGCCGACTGGGAGTCCCGGCACCCCGTCGAATGGGTGCATGGCGACCTCCATCTCGCCAACGCGATGTCGCGCGGCTCCATGGAGGAAGGCGAGGTCTGTCTCATCGATCTCGCGGAGGTGCGGCCGGGCCACTGGGTCGAGGACGCCGTCTACCTGGAGCGTCTCCTGTGGGCAGCACCCGAACGCCTGAAGGCCACACGGCCCGTGCGAGCGGTGGCGGACGCCCGACATGCGGCGGGAATCGAGGGAGGGGCGGACGACGCCCGTCTTGCCAACATCCGTCGCCTGCTCCTGGCCGCCACCGCGCCGGCGTTCATCCGGTCCGAGGGGCATCCCGCGTACCTGAGGGCGTGCCTGGAGCGGATGGAGCAGATCCTGCCCCTGGTCCGGTAGCCGTATCCGGTCGATCGCGACCGGTCGCTTGGGCACCCGACGCCGACGGGGTACCATTGCCGCTTCCCCACTTCATTTCGGCCAACGGATACCGCCCCATGGACCGCAACCGCCTCAGCAAGATCCAGCAGTCCGATCTCACCGAGAGTCGAGTCAACCAGGAGTTCGTCGACTGGCTGAAGACCAAGGGCCTGAACTACGCCCTGGTGTTCATGGTGGCGTTGTGCGCCGTCATGGGGTGGAACCTCTGGAAGCAGCGCCAGACCCGCGTCCGCAACGAGGCGTGGCAGGACCTGGGCCAGGCCACGTTGCCCGCCGCGTACGAGGACGTCGCGGCTCGATTCCGCGAAGTGGACGGGGTGGCGCCGCTGGCACTCCTGAGCGCTGCCGATCGCTACCTGCAGTCCGTTCAGACCGGCGTTCGGTTCGATCGATCTCCCGATGCCGAGGACTACCGGCTCACGCCCGAATCCCGAGAGGAGTTCCTCGGAACGGCCGATCGTCTGTACGCGGAAGTGCTCGGAGCATCCACCGCCGAGAACGCCCGGCTTGGCTTCCAGATCTCGGCGTACTTCGGACGCGCGGCGGTGAGCGAGAGCAACGGGCAGATCGACCAGGCTCGGAGCTATTTGGAGCAGGCGGCGGACGCGGCAGAGAAGGCGGGATTCCCGCTGCTCGCCGATGTGGCCCAGAAGCGCATCGCCACGCTCTCCGAGCTGACGAACCCGGTCGAGCTCCCCACGCAAGCGGAGCTCCCCGCTCCCCCGACCGTCGAGCCGACGGCGGCACCGGTCATCGACGACGCGATGATCCGCGACCTGCTGACGCCCTCGACCACCCCGCCCGCGCCCACCACCCCGGCGACCACCACCACCAACGTCGCGCCCCCGACCCTCACCCCACCCCCCGCCAAGGACCCATCCTCGGGGAACGATGCGGGCGACGGCGCGACCGGCGGCGGTTCGTCCAAACCCGGCGGCGAATGATCGACGCGGCACCGGACGACATCTCCGACGGCCCGCCCGGACTCATCGCGCCGGGCGGGAAGGTGGATCGGGACGCCCTCTACGACCTCTACGCGCGGCAGGAGGAATCCGGCGAGGGTGACGACCGGGCCGTTTCGGTCACGTTCAGACTGGCTCGCGACCTGGCCAAGCGGCTCGATCGGTACCTGGTCGATCGCATTCCCTTCCTGAGCCGCACCGCGCTGCAACGCCTCATCGACGAGGGCGGCGTCACGGTGAACGGCCGTGCGCCCAAGGCGTCAACCCGACTGCGCCTCGGCGATGTGGTCACGGCGGTGATTCCTCCGCCGCCGAGCAACGAGATTCCCGCCGAACCGATCCCGCTCGACGTGCTCTTCGAGGACGGCGACCTGATCGTTCTGAACAAGCAAGCCGACCTGATCGTCCATCCCGCGCGCGGAAACAAGAGCGGAACCCTCATCAACGGGCTCGCGTGGCACTTCGTCAATACCGGCTCGGGCCGCTTGAGCTCGGTCGGCGAGGAGCTTGCTCGGCCGGGCGTGGTCCACCGGCTCGATCGCCACACCACGGGCGCGATTGTCGCCGCCAAGACCGAGACCGCCCATTGGCGACTTGGACGGCAGTTCGAGCAGCGGCGGGTGGACAAGCGCTATTTGGCCGTGGTGCACGGACGCATGGAGCCCCCCGCCGACGTCATCGACCTCCCGCTCGGCAAGCACCCGACGATCCGTGAGCGCTACGCCGTCCGTTGGGACGAATCGGGCAAGGCGTCGGTCACGATCTACCGTGTGCGCGAGCTCTTCGACGAGTTCACACTGGTCGAACTCGAGCTCAAGACGGGGCGAACGCACCAGATCCGCGTCCACCTCTCGCACATCGGCTTTCCGATCGTCGGCGACGATCTCTACGGCGGCCGGCAACTGGCGATCTCCGACCTGGCCCCGGTCGCAGACCCGATCGCAGTCCCGAACGCAGACCCGATCGCAGACCCGATCGCGGTCCCGAACGAGAACCCGATGGCACGTTCGGAATCGCGGTCGAAGCCGGGACCCGATGGCGTGATCCGCCGCCAAGCACTGCACGCGGCGATCCTCGGGTTCGCGCATCCCATCAGCCGCGAGCCCATGCGCTTCCAGGCCCCGCTGCCCGAGGACATGCGGCGGCTCGTCGTCCTGTTGCGCCAACATAGGAGCCCGGAGCCCGTCGAGGTTCCCGGCGCCACGATCGACCTCGACCAGTTGCTTCGCCCGGCCTGATCGCGGACCCGATGAGCCGTCGCCACCACGGGGATCGGTTCCCGACCGCGGGCATCGCCCACGCGGGTGGGCACGTGCACGAGAACCGCGTCCTCGAGTTCGATCGTGTCGCCGGCCTGATCGATCGGCGTGCGGATCCTGCCCAGGAGCAGAACCGCGCCGCTTCCGTTGCCGGCGCCGCCGCCATCCCCACGACCATCGCCATCGCCACCACCGTCCCCACTGCCATCGCCACCACCATCTTGGAGCACCGGCTGGCCCACGATCCAGGTTCGTCCGGCGCCGCGCCACGCGGTCCGGACCGATCCCGACGCGAACGTCGACGCCTCGCCGCCTTCGCTCTCCATGGGTGCAGGCTTGCCGCGGCGCCTGGGCTCCGACTTCGGCCGCGACTCGACAACGACCGCGACCACAACCGCCTGCTCGCCGGTTCGAGCGCGATCGATGCGCCGTTGCGCCACTGGCGAGAGCATCCCCGCGAGCGTCTCCGGATCGATGGCCAACGCCTGTTGCAGCGCGTCGCGGGCGACCGCCCGCGCCTCGACCGCGCCGCGCCCATCCTGCGTATCGAGTCCGCTCAGCCGCACCTTGCACAAGCTGGTGTGAACGCGATCGAGCAGCCGCACGACCCGATCGGTCGAGGCGTAGCGTCCTCCGCGGCACCCGGTGCACTCGACCTGGAACGTGCGGTGCACGGGAAGCCGGGTGCCGATCCGGGTCCGCGACCAGCCGACCACCCGACGGCGCTCGACCATGCCCGACCCTCCGCACGCGCGACACGCCACCGCTTGCGCGAGCGCTCGCGCGGCGGCACGAAGCTCCCGGGCGTGGACAGCGGATCCGACCTCGTCGCCCGCGCTGGGCTCGGCGCCCGATTCCCCTGATTTAAATGATCCAGATGATCCGGATGATCCGGATGATCCGGATGATCCGGCAGTTGCAGCGAGACAGACGAGCCCCACAAGCGCGAACGCGAGCGCGGCGGCGAGGCGCCGCCCGACCGATGACTTCTTGAGCATTCCACGTGACCCCCGAGATTCAATCGCCCCGATCGATCACACGGATCCTACCACGCGATCTTCGGCACGAGCGCCACTGCGGTGAAATCACCGCCGCGGCCGCGCCATCGGGCCGAGCACCGCGCGATCCGCCCGTCAGCTACGACGCGCGGCTGCGCTCGACCCCATCCGGACGCTCGCGCGCCTTGACCGGCTCCGCGGGATTCCCCACGTAGATCGTCCACGGGTCCAGGTTGCGCAGGGCCACGCCCCGCGCCGCGAGGATCGCGCCTTCCCCCACTTCGACTCCCGGGCCGACGAACGCCTCCGCCGCGATCCAGGCGTCGTCGCCAATGACGATCGGCAAGCGCAGCAGTTCGAGGGCGCGGCTGTTGTAGTTGTGACTGCCGGCGCAGAGATGGGCCCCCTGGGAGATCGTCACGCCGGAACCGATCCGGACCTTCCCGAGGCAGTACAGGGTGGCACGGTCGCCGGTCGAGGTTTCCGAACCGATCTCGAGGTTCCATGGACACTCGATCCGCGCCGTCCGTCGGATGCGCACCGTCGGCTGCAGCGTGGCGCCAAACACGAGCAGCAGCCGGCGCCGCCAGCGGTACCACGTGTGGAAGCTCCAGCGGAAGAGCGTCGCCTGCACCACCGTCCAGGCCAGACGGGCGATCTTCTCCCGTCGGCTGTAGGGGCTCGGAAGCGGCACCGCCACGCCGCCCTCGCCATGCTCGACCGGCGCCAACGGCGTCTCGGCGGCAGGACGGTCGGCTGCGGGGCCGCTCATCTCACTTTCCCTCCGCGGTGGCCGCGTTCTCGATGATCTTGAGCCGGATCTGCCAGAAGTAGACGGCCTTCATGAGCGCGAAGGTCAGCCCAACGCGACCGTCGAGAACGCCCAGCCGCCGGACGTACGAATCGAGAAAGTACGCCGGCCCGCACCACCACTTGTCGAGCGTGCGGTACTTTGCGAGCTGTCGCGGCGTCAAGGGGAGCTCCTCGATCGCCCCCTCGCGGCTGATGGCTGCGAAGCGCTTCGCCTCCCAGGAGCTGTACTCGTTGTGCCGGGAGATGTAGTGCTCGAGCCCCTTGTAGTCGCGGTGGTCGATCGCCGCGTCGATCTCGCCGGCGCTGCCGCGCAGGATCGGGTGCTCGTGCACCTCGATGTCGAGCTTGCTCCAGAGCTGCTCGTCGATCCGCTCGAACTCGCCGGCCCCCACCCGCATCAGCGAGAGCTTCCGAAATGGCGTCCCGTGCCGGAGGCGCTTGCCCATGAACCAGTTGCGGTAGGTGAGCCAGAATCCCGCGTGGGGCGTGTCGGGGAGGATTCGGGCCAGCTCGTCGCAGAAGTCCTCGTCGATGAACTCGTCCGCATCGAGGAACATGACCCACGGCGTGGTGAACGGGTGGTTCGCCAGCACCCAGTTCCGCTTCTTGGGAAAGCGACCGTTCCATTCGAAGTTGATGTAGCGCGCTCCCTGCTCCCGCACGATCTCGGGGGTGCGATCGGTGGAGTTGGAGTCCACGACCAGCACCTCGGGGAATCGCGAAAGGCGCCGAAGGCACTCGGGGAGGTTGCGCTCCTCGTTGCGCACAGGCACCACGATCGTCACGGGAAGCGGGGTCATTCGCGGCGGAGTATACACCTCGGCAAGGCGCTGCAGAGCGGCCGCTATAGTACGCGCCATGACGAGTCCCGCCTCGCCAGCGAAGGCACGCCCGCGCGTGGCGGTCGTTTACCACTTCTACGCCCACTATCGCGCCGCGGTCGTCGAGGAGCTGGCGCGAAGCACGGTGGCGGACTACGAGTTCCTGGGCGACGACCGCGACTTCCAGGGATCGATCAAGGCGGCAACGTTCAGCGATCGCGTCCGGTTCCGAAAGTGCCCGTGCCGGCAGATCAAGGGACCCACCATGTGGCAGCGGGGCGTGATCGGTGCGGCGCTCGGAAGCCGCTACGACACGATCGTCTTTCTCTCCAGTCCCTACTGGCCCGCAACCTGGATCGGCGCGCTGGTGGCCCGCCTGCGCGGCAAGCGCGTTCTCTTCTGGGGGATCGGGTGGATCGCCCAGCCGCGCAAGCTCAAGGACCGAGTGCGGGCTGCGTACTACCTCCTGGCCCACGACCTTCTGCTGTACGGCCACAACGCCAAGCAGATCGGGATCGCCGAGGGCTTCGGACCGGAGCGGATGCACGTCGTGTTCAACAGCCTCAACTACGCGGCGCAGCGCGAGGCCGAAGCCGGGCTTCCTGCGGACAGCGTGACGCAGGTCCGGCAGCGCCTCTTTGCGAACCCGGATCGCCCAATGGTCGTCTGCACCACCCGGCTCGTGCCGCACCGGCGGCTCGACATGCTGATCGAGGCCCTGCGCCTCCTGCGCGAGGAGGGCATCGAGGCGAATCTCGCCCTGGTCGGCGACGGCCCAGAGCGCCAGGCGCTCGAAGCGCAGGCTCGCGTCGCCCAGGTGCCGACGACGTTCACCGGCGCGCTCTACCGGGAGGAGGAGATCGCGCCGATCATGACCGCGGCCAACATCCTCGTGGCCCCGGGCATGTCGGGGCTGGCGACCATGCATGCGCTGGGCTACGGCGTGCCGGTGATCACCCACGACGATCCCTTCGAGCAGGCGCCCGAGTCGGAGGCGATCCAGGCCGGGGTCACGGGCGACCTCTTCCGCCGCGGGGACGTGCACGACCTTGCCCGCGCCATGCGCCCCTGGCTGGCGAGCCCGCGCCCGCCCCGGCACGTCGCCGAGGCGTGCCGCGGGATCGTCGCGCGGTTCTACACGCCCTGGTTCCAGCGGGCCGCGATCGATCGCGCGGTGCTGGGTCGAGAGGCGGACGACATCTTCTGGCTGCGCGAGGGCGTGCCGCAGCCGTCGGAGGCATCATGATCCGCAGGCTCCTCGGTCGGGGAAGGCTGTTCATGGCGTTGCGCGGCGCGGTCATGGCGTACCGACGCTGGCGCCTGGGACTGCGCCACGTCCACTCCACCTTCTACATCGCTCGCCACTCGTTCGCGGCACCCGACCTGGTCGCGGGCGCATACAGCTTCGTCAACCTCCACTGCTACCTGCAGCCGGGCGTTCGGCTCGGCCATTACGTCATGCTCGCGCCAAGGGTGGCCGTGGTGGGCGCCGATCACCGCGTCGACATTCCGGGCACGCCGATCATCTTCAGCGGCCGACCGACCGTGCTCCCGACCGTCTTCGAGGACGACGCCTGGATCGGCTACGGCGCGATCATCATGCAGGGCGTGACGATCGGACGCGGTGCGGTCGTGGCCGCCGGCGCCGTGGTCACCCGCGACGTGCCTGCCTACGAGATCCACGGCGGCGTCCCCGCCCGCAAGATCGGCGAGCGCTTCAGCGACCCCGCCGACCGGGAACGCCACGACCGGATGCTCCGCGAGGAGCCCCGCGCCGGCGAGTTCTGCGAGCCGTTGTAGCCTCGTACGGATCCGCCTCGCTTCAGGTCTCAGGTCGGGGATGCCGCCGATCGCCGCCCCACCCCCTCGATGCGTCGATGCCGAATGCCTCGATCCCGTGATGCCTCGATGCCTTGATGCCTTGATGCCTTGCCCCCCCTCACTCCCACTCGATGGTCGCCGGCGGCTTGCTGCTGATGTCGTACACGACCCGGTTCACGCCCCGCACCTCGTTGATGATGCGGTTGCTGATCGTCGCGAGGACGTCGTAGGGAATGCGGGCCCAGTCCGCGGTCATGAAGTCCTGCGTCTCGACGGCGCGGACGGCAACCACCGAATCGTAGCTCCGGCCGTCGCCCATCACCCCCACGCTCTGCACGGGCAGGAGCACGGCGAAGACCTGGTTCGTGCTGCGGTAGAGGTTGCTGGCCACGATCTCCTCGAGCAGGATCTCGTCGCAGTCGCGGAGCACGTCCAGCCGCGGACGCGTCACCTCGCCCAGCACCCGGACGGCGAGGCCGGGGCCGGGGAACGGATGCCGCCACACGATGTGCGGCGGCAGACCGAGCACCTCGCCCAAGGCGCGAACCTCATCCTTGAAGAGGTCGCGCAGCGGCTCGACCAGCTGGAATCCGAGTTCGGCGGGAAGGCCGCCCACGTTGTGGTGCAGCTTGATGTTGGCGGCGGTGCCCGCGTGGCTGTGGCCCGACTCGATCACGTCGGGATAGAGCGTCCCCTGTGCGAGGAACTGCGGTTCGCCCCGACCGTCGCGGGCAAGCTCGCGGGCCGCGGTCCGGAAGACGTCGATGAAGCGATGGCCGATGCGACGGCGCTTCTCCTGGGGATCGACGACGCCGGCCAGGTCGCCGAGGAACTCCGCGGAGGCGTCCACCACGCGGAGGTCGACGTCGAAGTGGTCGCGGAACGTCCGCTCCACCAGCTCGCGCTCGTTCTTGCGCAGCAGTCCGTTGTCGACGAAGATGCACGTCAATCGATCGCCAATGGCCCGGGCGAGCAGGGCCGCGACGACCGACGAATCTACACCGCCGGAGAGCCCGCACACCACGCGGTCGCCCCCGACCTTCTCCCGCACCCGCTCGCACTCGGACTCCAGGAACTCGGCCATGCGCCAGGTGCCGGCGCAGCCGCAGATCTCGTACAGGAAGTTGCGGAACAGATCGGCGCCATGGGGCGTGTGCGTGACCTCCGGGTGGAACTGCACGCCGAAGAACGGGAACGAGCGGTGCCGAACAGCCGCGAACGGGCACGTCTCCGTCGCCGCGAGCGGGACGAACTGATCGCCGAGCAGGCGCACCTGATCGCCGTGGCTCATCCAGACCGTGGTCGGAGACGGGACGCCGGCGAGAAGATCGGTCTGGTCCAGCAGCTCGAGCCGCGCTCGTCCGTACTCTCGCGCGGGGGCGCTCTCGACCTGGCCGCCAAGAAGGTGGCACGCCAACTGCATGCCGTAGCAGATGCCGAGGACCGGCACGCCGACCTCGAACAGGCGCGGGTCGCACGTCGGGGCGCCCGCCTCGCCCACGCTGCTGGGACCGCCCGACAGGATGATGCCCTTCGGTCGAAGGGCACGGAGCTCCTCGACGGTGATGCCGGGAGCGACCAGCATGCTGAACGCTCCCGCCTCGCGCACGCGGCGGGCGATGAGCTGTGCGTACTGGCCCCCGAAGTCGAGGATCGGGATGAGATCCCCGTGGGGCGCGTTCGGCTCGGAGGCTGGACGAGGCGTCGGCTGCGCGGCGGCTCGATCCGATGTGAGGTTCGCGGACATGTCGGCTCCGGAACGGGGAAAACCGACAAATGTACCACGACGCCCCGCGTGTCGTCCGACCCCGTCGCCCCACCGGTTGCCCGTCAATCGGCGTCGGCTATGCTTCGTCCATGCCGGATCGGGAGAGCCCAGGGACATCTCGCTTGGCGGCACTGCTGGCCGTCGCTGCGGCCGGTCTCCACGCCTGCGCCCCCCCGGTTTCCGAAGGCGGATTCGATGCTCCGGATCCGGCCTCGCAGGCCTACGCGATCGAACGGGCGGCCCGATCCGACGACCGCAGCAGCCTCCCCTCGATCGTCGAGGCGCTGGACTCGGACGACCCCGCCGTCCGTTTCCTGGCCATCAACACCCTCGAGAGCATGACCGGAACGACGCGGGGATACCTCTTCTACGATCCCGCCGAGGCGCGGGAGGCGGCGGTCGAGCGCTGGGTCCAGTGGCTGCGTGCGACCGGGTTGGACGACACCGAGGCGCGTCGCGCGGCTCGAGCCAATTCGCCTGGAGTCGGAGTCCACGACGGATGATGAACCCCAACCCGCCGACCATGGATCGCGAACC
>JAGQOG010000425.1 GCA_020427695.1 Phycisphaerales bacterium | reverse complement strand
GCCACGCCGGCCGCTCGCGCCCCACTCGCCACACGTCCGCGGCCCCCCCGGGCGCGCTCAGGAGCGATCCGTCAAGTCCGACGCACAGGACGCTGATCAGCGAGCGCCCGCGGCGCTCGACGTCGCCCAGGAGATCGAAGAGCGACTGCTCGCGGGCACTCCACTGCGGCGAGTCCAGAATCTGCTGGGCACGCTCGACCGTGGAGTTGAGCTCCCGGATCGTGACCGTGGCGGACTCGATGGTGCGCTGGTACTCGAGGATGTCGAACGGGCGGCCCGGCTCCTTCGGCGCTGCATCGGGATCGGGGGCGGCCAGCTCGTTGATCCGCGTCATGACCTCGTTCACCGATCCGCCAAGCCGTTCGGCGGCCTCGATCGTGGTGCGAAGCTCCGCGAGGGTTGCACGTGCGTCGCCCTGGCCGCTCTCCAGCGCGTCGAGAATCGACTCCCGTTCCGCTGCGATGCCTTCGAAGAGCGCCGTGCGCTCGTTCGAAAGCAGCAGCGCCAGGCGGCCGATCTCGTTGGACACGACCTCTTCGGACTCGCGGAGAAGCGCTGCACGCTGCTCGTCGATCGTGGCCGGCAGCGACTCCGCGAGATCCGCGAAGCGGGAGCTGTTCGTCACCACCTCGTCGATGTTCCCCAGCGCCTGCATCGCCTCGGGGGTGGACATCGCGGTGGCGATCTGAAGGTCGGCCCGCCAGCCGATGAGGGTGGGCAGCTTCTGGCTGAAGTAGAACATGCGCTCCGCGAGAACGCGCGTCCGCGTGACCTCCTCCATGGCCGGGGCCAGGCCGAACAGGTTGACGAGGCCCGACGACGCGCGGACGGTGCCCGCCGACTCGTCGAGGCTGGCGGTAATCTGGCTGGCACGCAGGTTGGTCACGAAGACCTGGTGGATGTACTGCTGGCGGATGTCGCCCGCGAGGACATGAAGCTCCGCGACCTGTTCCGGTGTCAAGGCGCGATCGGCAATGCGCCAGATCTCGTTCTCCAGTCGCTCGAGCGAGTCCATGTAGTTGTACGCCGCTTCCTTGAAGCGGATTGGCTCCCAGTAGTCGATCCACACCTGGCGCTGGATCGTGACCATCACCGCGAGGTCCAGGAGGGCCACCGTCGGATTCGGACCGGTGACGATCTCCACCACCGCCTCCGCGCCGTCGAGCTTGGCTCGGATGGCGTTGACCCGCCATTGGGCGTCCCGCTGCATGGCCATGAGATTGTCGGCGGACTGCCCGATCAACGCGATGTACGTGTCGGCATAGCCAAAGAGCGTGGCTTGAAGCTCGGCCGAACTCATCCGGATTCCGGAGGCGCCGGAGATCCCGGTGCCGTCGCGCTGCGACGTGCCCGAGGGGATCGGCGCCGCACCCGGCGTCGTGCAGCCCACGACCGCCAGGAACGACAGGAGGGCGGCGGGAATGCCGCGCCGCGCCAGGCGCCAACGGACGGTCGACCCGGTTCGATGCAACGGGTGCTCGCTCATGGCTCAGGTGGATGGAGTCCGCTTGAGAAGCCGCGCCGTCACGACCTGCTGGCGGATCGCCTGTCCGCCCTCCGCGGCGCTCGGATCGCCGGCGGGCGTCACATGCTCGGCCTGACCCGATGCGGAATCGGCGCGATAGCCGATCGTCTCCAACTGGACGCGATCGACGACGATCGCATCCGCACCGCGGCGGCGGGCCTGGTCAACCAGCTCGAACTGGATGGACTCCAGGGACATGCCCGGGGTCGCCGTTGTCCGGACGGAGCCCATGGTGACGTACTCGGGCGGCACCGCGGCGTCGTCGTGGAAGACCTCGACATGCTGTGTCGGCGCGTACTCCTGACCCGAGTAGGTGCTGGAGACGCAGGCCTGCGGACCCAGTGCGAGTCCGGCGACGAGCAGCATCAAGCGGACGCGACGTGTTGCCTGCATGGTTGAAGGACTCGTTGGGGTGCGGATCGGACCCGGCCTCGGTGGCTCCAACTGGCATCATGCTACCAAGCCCGATCTGTTCCGACACAGTCGCGTCGCATTCGCCGGCGATCTCGATACGCTTGGCCGCATGGGGACGATGGAGAAGGTCCTGTCGGTGGACATCCGCTCTTCTCGTCCCGATGATCGCCTGAGGACAAGGTGAACGGCATGCGACCCCACAACCCGCTGATCTGGACGATGCTCGGCGCGCTCGCCATGGCCGGTTGCACCGCGAAGCAGCCCGCGGTCGAGCAGTTCGGGGCCATGCGCGACGTCATGCGCGACGGCCACACCCAGGCCCGGATCCGGCTGGCCGACGCGGTCGTCCGACCTCACGCCCTGGGGGTGGGCGCACTCGAGGGGCTCGCCGGCGAAGTCACGATCGTGGACGGCGACGTCTGGGTGGCGCGGGTGACCGACGGCGGCGTCCGGGTCACCGGTCCGCTTCCGCGAGGCGATGAGAGCGCATCGCTGCTCACCTTGGCCCACGTTCCCAGGTGGCGGACCGTCGCGATCCAGTCGCCCGCGGCGGGAGAGGAACTCGCCGAGCTGATCGTTCGAGCGGCACAAGACATCGGCATCGACACTGCCCGCCCCTTCCCGTTCATGATCGAGGGCGCGCCGGCCGACCTGGCCATTCACGTCATTAACGGGTACTGCCCAATGGCAACCGACCCGTCCGCGGTCGGTGCCGTGCCCTGGACCTGGTCCGCGACCGCGCCCGTCGATGTCGTCATCGTCGGATTCCATGCCGAGGGGGCGGCCGGAGTCATGACCCATCACGGCACGACCATCCATGCCCATGCCGTGCTGTCGATCGACGGTCGAACCGTCGCCGGGCATGTCGATCGACTCGCGGTTGCGCCGGGCATGTTCCTGCACTTGCCCGCGGTGGACTGATCGCCGCGCGGAAGAACGCGCCTGCTGCCGTCGTCGACCGCGACACACTCGCGCTCCACTCGGACGGGTGTCTCGTGCTCCCGCGGCAGGCGGATCCAACCACTGGCGCACAACAGGGAAGCGTCGGACGCCTTCAGTCCAGACGAACGCCGAGCGGTAGGCCCGGTCATCCATCACGAGGCCACTATCATGCCCGCATCTTGGGGAATCGAAACATGCTCTTCCCGTTGATCGCCGCGGCGGCGCTCCTCGGCGGCCTCGCGATGTGCAGCTGCTCCACACATCCTCCCACGCGGCCGTCGAAGGGCCCGCCGCCGCACAGCCGATTCACGGTGGTCGTGTTCCACCATGTGATGGGCGTGACGCCCGGAATCAAGTCGTTCGCCGAGGAGCTCCGGGCCGCCGGCTACCGAGTGGTCGTGCCGGATCTGTTGGAAGGTCGAACGTTCCCTTCGATCGAGGACGGCGTTGCCCATGTCCAGGAGATCGGATTCGACACCGTCATCGAACGCGGCTTCGCGTCCGTGAAGGGCCTGGACGAGCCGCTGGTCGTCATTGGGTTCTCGCTCGGCGTGCTGCCGGCTCAGAAGCTGGCGGAAACAAGGCCAGGCGTGCTCGGCGCCGTTCTTTGCCACTCCGCCGTCCCGATCGAGACGTTTGCGAAGAGGTGGCCGGACGGCGTTCGGGT
Source organism: Phycisphaerales bacterium (assembly GCA_020427695.1). Classification (GTDB taxonomy): domain Bacteria; phylum Planctomycetota; class Phycisphaerae; order Phycisphaerales; family SM1A02; genus JAGQOG01. Next base: position 887 of record JAGQOG010000425.1, on the reverse strand, counting down.
TCAGCTTCACTTCGTGGAGAACGACCCGTGGGCCGAGGAGGACCTGGACGCGGCCCGGCAAATCGCTGCGACTGCCCACGGCGAGCTCTTCCTCTATCCGGGAACCGCCCACCTGGTCTCGGACTCGAGCCACCGAGACTACGACCCGGCGACGGCGCAAGTCATCATGCGACGGATACGCGCGATGCTCGACGAACTCGGGTGAGCAGGTCGATGGCGGAGGATGCGGCGACGCTCAGCGTAGGAATTCCAGGCGCAAGGCGATCCCAGGGAATCCCCAGGCGAATCGTCGAATCGACCCGGTGCGCCGTCGCGATCGTCTGCATGTCCACCGACAAGGAGACGGCGGCACCATGCCCAGCCTTCCGGGTGTTCCAGCAGGTCCTGCCGTCCGGAAGTTCCGATAGCCTCCCGCCCGATCGGTGCCCGACCGACACCCAAAGGAGCCGTTCGAGTCTTGACTTCCGAACGCGCACTCGCCAAAACGCAGGTTGGGAGGAATCACCATGCGTACCTGCACCGTTCTTGTCCTCGCTGGCGCCATGACCTGGTCGTCAACCGCACGCGGCGACGACGGCGGCCTCGCCTGCGGCGGCTTCGAGACCTGCGCGTTCGTCCCTGGGTTCGCCTCGACGTTCGGCATCTGGGGGACGGACGTGATGGAGATCACCGGCGCACAGCAGGGCATCACGCCACTGGAGGGCGACAAGATGCTGCACTTCCAGTGCACCTTCATCCAGCCTCCCTGCAACACGGGCGGCACCGGATCCGACACTCAGCAGCTCGTCGATCTCGGACCGTTCGCCGAACTGGTCGCGAGCGGCAGCGCGGTCGCCGTCGCCACGGCCTCGTTCAATCGCGTCGCTGGCGATGCGCAGACCGACACG
>JAGQOG010000424.1 GCA_020427695.1 Phycisphaerales bacterium | reverse complement strand
TCACTGGTTCAAGTCCAGTACGGCCCACTCAACGACGAGGGCCCCGCGTTGCGGGGTCCTCTTTCGTTTCGTGCTCCGTGGCGGGCTGCGCCCGCCGGGCGGCTGCGCCGCCCACCGTCCGTTGCGTCGGGAACGTCAAGTCCAGTACGGCCCACTTGGACGACGCAAGACGGCCCCGCCTTTGGCGGGGCCGTCGTGCGTCGAGGCATCGAGGGTCCGACTCCGTGTGCCACCGATTGGCCGGCTTGGCGGCCAGTCGGTGCGCAGTGTGCACGAAGACCTCCCGGCCCGGTGACGGCGGCTCAATCCGAGACGCACAGCAGGACGGCGTCGGCCACGCACGCGTCGTCCCAGCCGACCACGCAGCAGACCGGATCCACGCTGCACACGAGTTCGCAGCAACCCGGATCGCCGCACGACTCGTTGGCGTGGGGCACGAAGCAGTCGCCCGCCAGCTCGTCGCCACACTCGATCGTGAATTCCTGCGGTCCACCCGGATCGAACGGGGGTGAGAGCACCACCGTCGTTCGAGCGTGTCCGACGAGCGAAGGGTCGCGCATTGAGACGACGGTCAGCTGCACCTGGCCAGTCGCCCCGGGCGGGGCATCGGGCAGGATCGTCACGGGAAGATCGAAGCGCGTATCGCTGCCCGGCTCGACGACGAGGTCGACTTCGCCCGCCTCGGGAACGATCCACGGCACGCTCGACTCGACCAGCGCCACAACGGGCTCGACGGCATCGGACTCGGTCGCCACCGTCCAACTCACGCTGGTCGACTGCGGCGCGAAGCGCCACGGCAGGCGGTAGGGGCCGCCGGTCCCGATGCGGAAGACGTTCCCGCTGCAGTCGTCGCAGCGCAACGTCACGATGTGCTGGCGGGTGCTCCCGCGCGAGAGCCCGTTGTCCCACGTCTCCTTTGCCGTCACCGAATACACGTACACCCGCACCGTCCCGCACGGATCGAGAATGAACTCGCCGGGAAAGAGGGCGTTGAGCGTGCCGGAGACGTGCTGCCCGCCGGCGGGAAGCGAGCCCGAGATCACGGCGCCGCCCGGCACGCCTTGGAGCGTGTAGTCCACCGAGCTGAGGGTGGCCGATCCGCCGGCGAACACGTCGAGGTCCACCTCGGTCTCGGTCCAGTCCCACAGGCAGCCGCCTCGGCATGGCGGGAACCAACAGACCTTGCGCGAGATGGTCCGGCTGGGGAACGCCTTGTTCCCGTTGAAGACGATGGCCGGCGATCCGGCCCGGGTCTCGCCCGGTGCGACGATGGTCAGGATGGCGGTGGCAATGAGCGGTGCGACGACACGAGGGACGCGAGCGATCGCGATCGACCGAACGGTGCGGGAGAAGGTGCGCATGGTGGGCCTCCGGAGCTGGAGCAGATGCGATCGGGGGAACTGCGATCCCGGGACCGTCCCGGGCGCGTCCTCCCGTTCCACTCCTGCACAAACGGCGACCGGACGGCCTGCTCACGGAGCCTTCGATCACTTTCCCCCAGGGCGGCCCAGCGTCAGCGATCGGAAAAGCACCAGAAACCCCTTCGGGGCGTGTGAGCGCCTCGACCAACGATCCCAAGTCGGCGACCCGCATCGGCGTGCGGCTTCGCGGCCCGGCCCACTCGCTTCCGACACCCTAGCAGCCCGTTGAGCGGCCAAGCTCCAGATCAAGCATATCCCCGATCCGCTCCACGACGATGTCGGCCGCGGGCCGGTGGCTCGCGGCATCCGCGGCGTTGGCGTAGTGGCCCTGGCGGGGGAGGATGGTGGTGACGCGATCGCCCCAGCGCTGCTTCACCGCCGCTGCGATGCGCGGCTTGTCGTCGATGAGGACGTAGTGGTCGGCCGGATGGCGGCGGGCGACGTCGTCCAGCATGGCCTCCTTGTGGACGTAGATCAGGACGCGCTGGTCCACCGCCGACGCGAGGCCCGCCCGCGCCACCTTGTACGGTTGGAACACGACGTCGCCATCGGAGAGGATCACCGTTCGCCCCGACCGACCGAGGTGCGAGACCACTTCCAAGGCCTGCGGGTAGAGCTTCGAGGCGAACGAGTAGCGAAGCAGGAAGTGCGACACCGACATGAGCCGCATGTCCATCGGCTGCTGGCGGCGCCACTCCTGGAGCGTGCCCAGGTAGTCGACGTAGCCCAGCGTGGCGCGGCGCTCCTCGAGGATCGCCGCGAACTGGTCCCGGCACGCACCACCGAACTCGCGTTTCAGGAACGCATGCAGGTCGTCCACCACGCGGTCGTTGTCGAGCAGGGTGTTATCCACGTCGAGCAGGTACACCGTGCTCGGAGGCGACGCGCTCATTCCGCAGCGCCGCCAACGTTGCGCTGGGCGGCGGCCAGCCTCCGTGCCGCGGCGGGCTCGGTCGCGAATCCGACCGGTTCGGGTGTCGCGCGACCTTGCTCCTCCGCGCCGGCCAGCTCCTCGCGCACGATGTAGCCCGGCACGCGGCCAACGGTGTTCAGGGCGTCGGAGAGAAGCTCGAGCGTGAAGGCCGCAATGAAGATGAAGATCGCGGCCAGGAAGAACATGATCGCGATCAGGAACGGCGGGCGCGTGCCGAGGTCCTCGCCGTGGACGAACTTGTCCCAAAGAAGGATCGGCATGATCACGCAGTCGGCGAGGACCAGCAGGAGCCCGATGCGCCCGAGGGTGTACAGCGGTCGGCTCTTGTTGCTGGCCTGGAACCACAGCATCAGGATGTCGAAGAACACGTCGAACGAGCGCCCGATGCCGTAGTGGCTCTTGCCGGCGAACCGCGCCGGTGCGGACACCGTCACCTCCGACACCGAGCCGCCCAGCAGGTGCACCATGGCGGGCAGCAGGCGGTGCTGCCCCGCCCGAAGCCGCAGCGATCGCGCCACGTCGCCGCGGATGCACTTGAAGCCGCCCATGTCGCGGATCGTGCAGCCGGTGACGCGACGCAGAAGCCAGTTGGCGATCCGGCTCGGCAACCGGCGTCCGAGCAGCGACTCCTGCCGCTTGGCTCGGCTTCCCGACACGAGGGCGAACCCCTTGTCCATCTCCGTCACCAGCAGGGGAATCTCCTCCGGCAGGTGCTGGAGGTCCGCGTCCATGACGATCACAGAGGCGCCGCGGCTGTGCTGGATGCCGGCGTAGAGCGCGGTGCACTGGCCGACGTTGCGGCTCAGGCAGATCGCCCGCAAGGCGGGGTACTCCCGGGCGAGCTCGCGCAGGATCGCCTCGGTGCCGTCGGTCGAGCCGTCGCTCACGGCGACGATCTCGTACGTGCGCCCGAGGACCGACAGGACGGTGTCCACGCGGCGCACGAACTCCCGCACGCACAGCTCCTCGTTGTGCATGGGGGTGACGATGCTGATCTGGACGTTCGCGCTCGCCGTTGGCAGCGCGGCCGCGCGCCCGGGAGACGGGTTCCTGTGGGTCATCGGGTCGTGGCTCCTCGTTCGCGGCCGCGGTTCGATGCGGCGATCCCGTCGAACCCGGTCAGCGTCCAGCCCTCTTCCGCGGCGACCTGCCGCCACGCGTCGTCGTCGAGTCGCCGCCGCTCCGGTTCCCAGAGCGAACGGACGCGTAGTCTACCAAACGACGGGTCGATCTCCGCGTCCGCGGAATGCGGCTCGCCGGGATGACAGACGACCTCGACCACCTCGAGGTTCGGCGCTTGTCGCAGGGCCCGCGCCATTCGGCGCGGATCGAGCCGATCGCCCTGGTCGAAGATGCCCCAGGTTGCGTCCGGAAACCGCACGCCCGCCGGCGCGACCGCACGGCGGCACCAGCGGCGGAGCAGCCAGGTGCGCAGCATGGCGGTGGGGGAGCCGAGCGGCACGAACGGGTCGCTCGAACGGCGCACCCAGGGAATCCCGTGGCCTTGGGCCAACTCGCAGGCGACGGGCATGAGCGCCGGCCAACAGTGCGTGTGCTTCTCGCCGTCGAGATGGGAGAGCGCGATGCCGCGCTCCAGGAGGCGTTCGATCTGCCGCGACCATTCGAGGCGCACCTCGTCGAGCTTGACTCCTCTCGCGACGACGCGCCGCCAGAGGGCGCCGTAGTCGCCGAGGAAGAGCCCGTCGGCGCCAAGAAGCGTTCGAACCTCGCGTCCGGGACTCAGCGGCCGCCCCCGCAGGATGTTGAGGTGCGCGCCGAGGGACACGCCGCGCACCCGCGTGGCGGCGCGGACGTCGGGCCCGTTGGCCAGGACGCTGGCGCTGGTGACGCTCCCGCGCGCGGCGAGGGCCTCGACCGCGCGGCGCACCGCGGGATGCAGGCCCAGGTCGTCCACATTCACCACCACCTGCATGGGCGCTCCTCGGGGTTCGGGGCTGCGGACGGTCCGCCGCCGGAACTTGAAGTAGTATGGCCCGCCCTCGTCCGCGGCAAGGAGCGCGGCGCCCTCCCAAGCCAAGTCCCATGACCGAGAGCGACCTGCGCTCCTCCCACGACCGACGCTCGCGGCACCTCGCGGTGGCGACGGCGATCGCCCTCGCTGCCGTTCTGGCGGCGCGGATGCTGGGGCCGACGGACCTGTGGCACCAGACGCAGCCGCGCACCATCTCCTACACCGTGGACATGCTGGTCCACGGCGGATCGAGCTGGCTCCTCCCCGTCGACTTCGGAGGCGTGCCCGCCACCAAGCCGCCCCTGGTGAATTGGCTGGCGACGCCGTTCGTGGCGGCGCTCGGCCGCGCCAGCGAGCTGGGCCACAAGATGCCGAGCGTGCTGGCCCTGGCGGCGATGGCGGCGATCCTGGCCCGCATCGGCGCACGCCTTGGGTCGGGCACCGGCTGGCTCGCGGCGCTCATGTGCCTGTCGGCGTATCCCTTCTTCAAGCTGGGCTACCTGGCGCGGCCCGACATGGTGCTCACGGCGATCCTGCTCGGCGCCTGGTGGAGTGCGACCCGACTCCTGCTCGACGATCCGCCGCGCCGGCGGACGTGGCAGGCCGTCTTCTGGACGTGCGTGGTGGCGGTGGCGCTCGACAAGGGGCCGGTGGCGGTGCTCCCCATTCTCTACGTGCCCGTCGTCGCGCGGCTCGTGTGCGGGCGCTGGAGCGCAGCGCTTCGGATCGGGCCGCTCTGGGCGCTGCCGGCGCTCGCAGTGATCGCCGGGTACTACGCGGCGCTTTGGCGACTGGATCCCCAGCACGTCTACGAGGTGCTGTGGAAGCGGGAGGTGCTGGGCCGCGTCACGGGCGACTCGCCGGAAGTGCGGCCGATGCGGATTTGGAAGGACG
>JAGQOG010000034.1 GCA_020427695.1 Phycisphaerales bacterium | reverse complement strand
TCCCAATTCACCCGCGGGTCGACTCTGGCGCAGCCAGGTCGGCCCGCCGAGCGGTCGAATGCCCGATGCTCCGGCACATGCGCCCAACCGTACACCAGCGGCGGATACCTGATAACTGATCCCCGAGACACGGGTCGACTCTGGCGCAGCCAGGTCGGCCCGCCGAGCGGTCGAACGTGCCAACCACTGCAAACGCGTCCAACCGTCCAGCCACGGCGGATACCTGATCCCTGCTCCCTCATTTCCACGCGCCAAGCAACAACCCAACATCCGCTCCATCCACCACACCGTCTCCGTTGATGTCCGCGGGGCATCCCAGACACTCGCCCCAGGCGCCGAGGAGGAGGCCCAGGTCGGAGCCGTTCACCACGCCGTTGCTGTCGAGGTCGGCGGGATTGCCCACGATCCCCTCGCACTCGTCGGGCACGCCGTTGCGGTTGCGGTCCTGCGACCGTCCGCTCGCAATGTCGCAGGCATCGAGCAACGCGTTCCGGTTGCAGTCGAAGGGCGACGGCGGCAGCACCAGCAACGCGCTCGGCGACGGCTGGTCGTCGGCGAGCACGTAGAAGGAGCGCAGAAACAGCCCGGTCTCCGCGTCGTAGGCGTGCACCGCGGTGCTGCCCGCGTTCGAGGTCGCCAGCACGCGGGTGCCGGTCGCGTCGAGGCGCAGGCTCCACGGCTTGCGAAGGCCCCAGAACCCGTTGAAGTTCCCGCCGCGGTCCCAACGCCCGAGGAACGCCCCCGTCGCATAGTCGTAGCGAAGCAGGGCGTTGCTGCCGAAGCTGGCGACGAGCAGTGTTCCGTCGGGAAGGACGAGCACGCCACGAGGTCCGGCCAAACCGCCGCTTCCCGGCGGAACGATCGTGCGCAGCACGGCGCCCGACTTGACATCGAGCTCCACCACGCGGTCGGTGCTGGTGCCGACCGCGATCGTGCCGGCTGGCGACGCCGCAAGACCGATCGGCGCCCCCAGGGCCTGGAAACCCAGGTCGGCAAAGGTGCGGATGAACGCGCCGCTCAGCGCATCGAACTCGAGCACGCGGCTGCTGCCGGTGCTGGCAACCAGCAATCGACCCTCCGTGGTCACCAGCAGGCCAGCGGGCGAGGCCAGTCCGCCGGTTCCGCTCGGGACGAGCATGCCGAGGAAGTCGCCGCTGTGGGCGTCGAAGCGGCCGATGGCGCCGGCGCCGGACAACGATCCCAGCACCGCTCCATCCACGCCGAGCACGAGGTCGTGGAGACCCGTGCTGTTGGCGGCACCGAACCGGACGGGAGCCCCGCTTCGCGGGTGGAACAGCCGCATCGAAGCGATGCTGCTGCTTCCCACCCACACGCTGAGGCCGTCGTCGAGCTCCGCGAAGTCGTTGACACCGTTGGCGTCGCAGTCCTGGCAGCCGTCGAGTTCGGCGTTGCGATCGACGTCGAGGGACATGTCGGCCACGATCTGGACGTAGTCGCTGGTACCGTTGCCGTCGCAGTCCGCTTCGCACTCGTCCGGAATGCCGTTGAGGTAGATGTCGGCCGAGAATCCGCTCGCGATGTCCGCCGCGTCGGGAATGCCGTTGCCGTTGCAATCGGGATCGCAGGCATCGGGCCGGCCGTTGCCGTCGAGGTCGAGCGCCCTCCCGGTGGCGATCTCCACCGGATCGAGGAGCCCGTTGCCGTCGCAGTCCTGGCACACGTCGGGCACGCCGTCCTTGTTGGCATCCGCATAGGTGCCGTCGGCGATGTCGATGGCGTCCTCGATCCCGTTGCCGTCGCAATCCGCCCCCACACATGCCGCCGTGGCCAGGAACTCGCCCACGTAGCCGCGCAAGGGCGTCTCGAAGCGCATGTCCACGTTGGACACGCCACCCGAGACGGTGTGGCAGTAGCTCATGATCCCGGCGCGACGCACCTCGCCAAAGGCGCATCCGTCGAGGCCGTAGTCGTGCGTGTGAAGCGTGCCGCAATTGTGCCCGAGCTCGTGCGCCACCACGACGAGATCCCAGTTCCCCGGATCGGGGTGCGAGGGGTCGGCGAAGGCGCCGTTCAGGTAGCCGTTGACGGAATAGCCCGAGTCGCTGCACAGCGACGACAGGTAGGCCACGCCACCGTACGGCAGGTTGCGGCGTCCGGTCAGGAGCTGCGCCACGTCGCGCTGGACGCCGCCCTGGCTCGCATTCCACTCCTGGACGAACGGACCGAGCGGATCGGGTTCGTTGTAGAGGTCGTCGGGCTGATCCCAGAGCCGCAGGTACGACACGCTGACCCGCGCCTGCAGCTCGTCGAGATACACGTCCGTCACCGCGCCGTAGAGGGCGATCACGTACGCGGCGGCGCTGTCGAGGTCGTCGAAGAGGGTGAAGAACTCGTAGTCGCTGTCCACGGCGACCTCGATCCGCCGTATCGTCGGCGGACCAGGTTCGGCGGCAACGCCGCCGTTCGGACGGGGTTGCCCGAGCACGCGGCACGGCTCGACCGACAACGGTCCGCCCAATCCTCCCGCCTCGAAGTACACCAGCGGACCACGGGCGAGTCCGCGGTGATCGCGCTCGGGCGAGCCGAGCACCAGGCGCGACCGTCCGGGGCCGAGATCCACGGAGCCGACGATCCCCAGGTCCGAGACCGCGATGTAGGCGCGGGTGCGGGGATCGCCGTCGATCCGACCTCGGTAGAGCGCGACGCGATCCCGATCGAAGTTCAGAGGAAGCTGACGGCGCCCGACGACCATTGCCGCCCGCGGCGCCAGGACCTCGAAGCGCTCGAGCTCGAGTTCGACGAGGCGGCCATCGGGGAGCGGGAACCGCTCCACCGTCACCCTCCCCCGGGCGGCACGCATGGCCGCGCTTCCATCGTCGTGCACGTGAAGGAGGCCGGGACGAGAGCGGTCCGCCTCCAACAGACGCACCCGCGGGACGGCTGCGTCCCGCAAGGTCGAGTCCACCTCGATCGGCACAAGCGCCGGATCGTCCACGTCGGCATTCGGCGTGCAGCCCGGTTTCGGCGCCGATCGAGGATCGCCGGCAACGGTCGGGTCGAGCGATCGCTGATGCACGCGCGACGAGACGTCCCCGGGCGCGGTCGGCGGCGGTGCGTCGGAGTCCACTCGGCCGGCGCCCTCGCCGCTCGCGCCCGCGGTCCGATCGGGAGCATGGGCGTTGCCACGCTCGGTTGCGGCGGGCGATCGGCCGGCGCCCGTTGTCGGAGGCGCCAAGGGCGGCGCACCGGTGGCGAACAGGGCGACGCAGACCAGCAGCGGGGTCCCAAGCATCATCGGGCGACCTCCTGGATTCGAGTCCCGGACTGGAGCCACACCTGGCGTGCCCCCACCTCGGGAGTGTCACCATGGTAAGGACGCAGCCGGTCCGGTCCTCCTTCCGTTTTCGGAAGCGATTTCGAGATCGGGTCCGCATGGTCGCCAGCGGGGGCCAACCACGCCCGCGCGACCGCCGAATCCCGCCCTAACGAACCTCGAGATCGACGCGGATGCGAAGCACGGACCCGTCCGCGAAGGTCAGCCACGCGATCTGGTTCGCGATGCCGGCCTTGTGCGGCTCCAAGCGAAGGGCGAGCGTGGCCGACGACCCCGGCGTCACTTCCGTGGGCTCCATGATCGCGGTCAGGCACTTGCAGGAAGTGCGGATGCCCTGAAGGACGGCTGGACCAGTGGACCCGTTGGACAGAACGAGTCGGCGCTCACCGGCGATGCCCGGAGCCAGCGTGACCGGATCGAGCTCGACGGTCCAATGGCCGTCGTGCGCCGCCCCATCCACCACCAGACGATCCGACTGGGGAACGCCTTCGTGCGGGCGCAGATCCGGCGCCGCGGATGGCCGATCCGGCGGTGACGGCGGTGCTGTGTCCGATTCGACCGTCGACGGCGTCGCCGGCGAGCGCTCGGTCTCGATCCTCGGTCCGCTTCCCGCGCAACCCGCGGCGGCCGATAAGACCAGCGCGGTCGTCAAGGCGATCCGGTTCATGGCCAACCATGCTACCCCCCACCCCGTGCGAGCTGCGCGCCGATGCGAGCTCGCGGCGTATGCTCAGCGGTCCTCCTCGCCGCCCATGGATACCCGCCGGCACCAGCTTCTGAACGACCTGTTTCGCGATGCCCTGCGCTGCCGCGGCGACGAACGGAAGGCGATGCTGGCGGAGCGCCGGGCGACCGACCCCGAGCTGGTCGACGAGGTGGAAGACCTCCTGCGCCGGCACGAGAGCGAGGACACGAGCGACTGGCGTCTCGATCCCCTGCTGACGCCAACCCTCGGCGAACGAGCGGTCGCGGACGCGGAGTCCGAACATGCCCAGGCGAGCCCCTCGGCGGCGGGACCGGCGCTGCCCCGGCGCATCGGTCGGTACACGATTGTGCGCGAACTCGGCGCCGGCGGCATGGGCGTGGTCTATCTCGCCGAACAGGACGCGCCGCGGCGCACGGTGGCGCTGAAGGTGATGCGTCAGCCGTTCGGTCGCATCGACGAGCGGCTCCGGCGCCGGTTCGCGGTGGAGACCCAGGTGCTCGGTCGCTTGGAGCACCCGGGGATCGCCCGCATCTACGACGCCGGCGCCGGGATCGAGTCCGACGACGGCGTGGCCGCGATCCCCTACTTCGCGATGGAGTTCGTGGACGGACTTCCGCTGCTCGAGTACGCGCGAAAGCACGAACTCGGCACCCGCGATCGCATGCGACTGCTCGAGCGGGTGTGCGATGCGGTCGCGTCGGCGCATCGACTGGGGGTGGTGCACCGCGATCTCAAGCCCCAGAACATCCTGGTGGACGCCACGGAGCAGCCCAAGGTGCTCGACTTCGGCATCGCCCGGTGCACCGACAGCGACATCGCCGTGACCACCGTCCACACCGACGTGGGCCAGCTCGTGGGGACGCTTCCGTACATGAGCCCCGAGCAGGTCGCGGGTGACGTGTCGCGTCTGGACGCACGCTGCGACGTCTACGCGCTGGGTGCGGTCGCCTACGAACTCCTGACCGGCGAGCTTCCGCTGAACGTGCGGGAACTGCCCATCGCCGAGGCGGCCCGGGTCATCCGCGACGAGGATCCGGTTCCGCTCAGCTCGATCAGCCGCGTGTTCCGCGGCGATCTGGAGACCATCGTCGCCAAGGCGCTCGAGAAGGAACCGTCGCGTCGCTACGCGAGCGCCGAAGAGCTCGGCGCCGACATCCGGCGCTACCTCGCCGACGAGCCGATCGTCGCTCGTCCCGCGGGCACCGTCTACCAGCTGCGGAAGTTCGCGCAGCGCAACCGGATTCTCGTGGGCGGCGTGGTCGCGACGATCCTGATGCTGGCCCTCGGACTCGCGGGCACGACGTGGGGCCTGTTCCGGGCGGCGGAGGAGCGCGATGCCGCACGGGCCGCCGAGGGTCGGGCCCAGCACCGGTTCCAAGAGCTCCGCGCCCTCGCCCGAACATTCATCTACGACTTCCACGACATGATCGCCGATCTCCCGGGCTCGACACCCGCCCGCGAGAAGCTGGTGGTTACCGCCCTCACCTACCTCGACGGGCTGGCCGCGGAGGCGGCGGACGATCCCGCCCTTCAGCAGGAGCTGGCAGAGGCGTACATGAAGGTCGGGCAGGTCCAGGGCTACTACTCCAAGGCCAACCTCGGGGATCCGGTCGGCGCCATGGAGAGCTTTCGCAAGGCGCTGACCATCCGGGAGCGGCTGGTGACGGAGTACCCGACCAGCCGTCCCTTCCTTCGCTCGCTGACGACCACCCAAAACCACATCGCCAACCTCCACTTCAACCAGGGTCGATTCGAGGATGCGCTGGACATGTTTCAGCAGGTTCTCGCCGTCCGCCAACGACTGCTGGCCGAGGCACCGCCCGACTCCAAGGAGCACCGGGAGTACCAACGCGACGTGAGCATCAGCCACCAGTGGATCGGCAACACGTTGAAGGAGCTCGATCGGCTCGACGAGGCGCTGGCAGCGTACGAGTCGCAGTTCGAGCTGGCGAAGGAGCTCGCCCGCCCCGACGACCCGATGTCCATGCGCGACCTCTCGGTGGCGTACGAGAAGCTCGGCGACCTGAAGCGCAGCCAGAACCGCCCCGACGCGGCGCTCGAGGACTTCAAGGCGAGCCTCGACATCCGGCGCGGCATGGCCGAGGCCGAGTCCAACAACGCCGAGGCCTCGTCGGATCTCGGTGTCAGCCTGAGCAAACTCGGCACGGCGCTGATCGAGATGGACCGACCGCAGGAGGCGGTGCCGTACATCGAAGAGGGCGACGTGCTCTTCCAGCGCATGGCCGACGCGGATCCCGTCAACGCGTTGGCCCAGCGCAACCTGATCGTCTCGAAGTACCGGCTCGGGGTCCTCAACGCCGCGATCGCGGAACGGCCGGGCACCTCGCCCGAGCGACGGCGCGAGCTGCTGGCCGTCGCCCTCGACTATCACCGCGAGTCGTTGCGCCTGCTGCAGGTGCTCGAGGATCGCGGCGCCCTCGAGGGGACCATGACCACGTGGCCTCGCGACATCGGCAAGGCCGCGGACGAGTTGGAGGCCGCACTCAGGGCGGCGGAGAAGAAGTAGTCGGGTGCAGGGTGCCACGGCCATCTTGGCCGTGACGAACGTCCAGTGACGCTCCGCACGGCCTGGAAGGCCGTGGC
>JAGQOG010000033.1 GCA_020427695.1 Phycisphaerales bacterium | reverse complement strand
CCTGGCGCAGAAGAGCGATTTCGGCCGCGTGCGAGCGAACCAGGGCCGCCGCCTCCCGCTCCGCTTCGGGGGTGATCGGGATTCCGTTGGTGTCGCCCAGCACGATCTCCATGGGCGGATGGGGACGCTCCCGGTACACCGCCTCGTAGGTTCGCGGGATGCCCGTCACCGGGCGCAGGTTGTCCATCGCGCTCCGGATCATCGGCCACGCCGGCGCCGTGGCGGTGGCCTCCGGAAGACCTGCGCGGAGGCGGGCCAGCGGATCGAAGCGAATCACCGGCTCGAGGAACGACAAGCGAACGGCGGCCGCAAGGTAGAAGACGACCACGGCGGCGATGCCGATTCCGCCCCACTTCACGGTGGCGCCGAACGCCCGGTCCATGGCGCCACGCTTGGCCACCGCGGCCGCGCGCAGCATTCGCGCCGTGCCTGCGGGATCGCCAAAGCGATCCCGCAGCGCCGCCGCGGGAATCCCGGCCTCCAGCCCCTCGCGAAGATGCGAGGCGAGCTCGCACGCGATGTCGATGCGTTCGCGACGCCGGAGGCGCGTGCCGCGCACGGTCGCGTCGACGATCGACGACAGTTCCGACGGCAGACCGCTGGCGTCGATCGCCGCCCGCACCGAGCGATGGGCGGGGCGCGGATGCGCCACGCTCCGCGGCCGGCCGGCCCGCCACTCGCGCCAGAGCACCAGGATCGAGGTGCCGAACGCGGCCCGGGCGAACGTGCGCGGTGTCCCGGTGGTGGGAACGGTCGCAGAGCGTTCGGGCGGCCCGTTTTGCGCCGATGGGCTGGTCATGCCAGTGCCCCCTCCATGCCGGCCACGATGCCGAGCGCTTGCATGGCACCCAACGCCGATTGCCACTGCTTCACATCCGCAGTGAGCCGTCGCTTTCCGGCCGTGGTCAAGCTGTAGTACTTTCGTGGCCGGGCGCCGCTCTCCTCCCAACGCGACCGGATCAGTCCCTTCGCCTCCAGGTTGTACAGCAAGGGGTACAGCGTGGACTGCCCCATTTCGAGCAGCCCATCCGTGCGGGCGGAGAGGGCCTCGGTGATCTCGTAGCCGTACATTTCGCCCCGCTCGAGCAGCTTGAGCACGGCGACCGGGCCAGCACCACGCATGAGTTCGCGATCGATGGACATTGGGGAGCCTCCTGGGGACCCTGACGGACTTCTGGAGAGCATAGTATGCGTCACATAGTATGGGAGTCAAGGGGCGCCGGCGCTGCCCCTACGTCAACTTCCCGATCAGCGCCGCCGCCATCGTCAGCACAATAAAGAACCCGCACATGTCGGTGATCGTGGTCAGGATCGGCCCCGACGCCAGGGCCGGATCGACGCCCATGCGCTTCAGCAGCAGGGGCACGGAGCCGCCGATGATCACCGCGATCACCGTGTTGAGCATGAGCGCCCCGCCGACGACCAGCCCCAGATAGGGCTGTCCCTTCCACATGATGGCCACGAGGGCCAGAAGCACGCCCAGCACGAGGCCGTTGAGGAGGCCGAGGGTCACCTCCGCGGCCACCGTCCGCCAGAGGTCGCGGGGCCCGATCACGCCAAGCGTGAGCTCGCGCATGCTCACTGCCACCGCCTGGTTCCCGGAGCAGCCGCTCATGTCGGAGATGATGGGAAGGAACACCGCCAGGGCGATCACCGCCTCGAGCGTGTCCTGGTGCAGCGCGATCACGCTGGCGGCGATGATGTTGAGCACAATGTTGACGCTCAGCCACGACAGCCGCCGCCGCGCTCGCAGCAGAAGCGGCATGGTCCGCAGCTCCTCGCCGCCGACGATGCCCTGTGCGTTCAGGTAGATCCGGTCGCGGTCGTCCGCAACCGCGGCTTCGACCGCCGATCGCTGCACGACGCCGCACAGCGCACCCGCCGCGTCGACGACCGGAACGCCGAAGTAGCGGTGCTCGTCGAAAAAGCCGGCGAGCCGCTCAAGCGTGTCCGTGTCGCGCACGAACGAGGGATCCGGGATCATGATCTCGCGCAACCGGCGCCAGCGCGACGAGAGCACCAGGTCGCGCATGCGAAGCACACCCGCCAGCGCGCCATCCGCGCCCGTCACGTACAGGTATTGGATGTTGTAGTCGGCGTACTTCTCGGCATTGGCGCCGAGGTCCTCGATGACCTGCGCCACCGTGGCGTCGATCGGATACGCCAGGTACTCCATGACCATCAGCCCGCCGGCCACGTCGTCGGCGTAGGTCAGGAGGCGCTGGACCTCCGCGGCGTCAGAGTCGGGGAGATGCCGGATGATCGCCCTGGCATCGCCTTCGTCGAGTTCGCCGATCAGGTCGGCCTGCTCGTCGCTCGGAAGCTCCTCCAGGATGCGGGCCGCCGCCACGGGCTCGAGGTCCTCCATGGCGTCCACGGCCAGGGCTTCGGGCAGCTGTCCGAGCAGCGTCGCCGCGTCGTCGGGATCGAGCAGCGACAGCAGCCGCGTTCGATCCTCGTCCTCCAGTCGGGCGACGGTGCGGACCAGGTCTCCCGGATCGAGCCGTTCGAGCAAGGCGGCGAAGCCCTTCCGATCGCCGGCGCGGATCAGATCCCCGAGCGCGGATGGCTGGACATCAACGGCATCGACATGCGGTCCTGCATCGCTCATGGCAGGAGCATAGGGTGGGCCGATGGTTGCTCCGACCCGCTATCCTCCGGTGTCGCAGTTGCACGGCATCGAGCACGCGATGGCTGCACCATCGAGTCCGTCGGGGGCTCAGGCGTCTGGATTGGCGCGGGCTGCCGCAACTGCCTGGTCGCGGACTGCACCGTTCGCGACATCGGCGCCAACGGCATCATGATCGGCGAGGCAGCGGGTCGCGTCGTGGACGGCGAACCCTGGTGGCAAAGCGCGCCCAACGAGGTCGCCTCCGGAAGCGCGGTGCGCCAGTGCCTGATCGAGCGATGCGGCCAACGGTTCTTCGGCGCCGTGGGCGTGTGGATTGGCCTGCCGGAGCGGTCGGTCGTCGCCAACTGCGAGATCAGGGACCTGCCCTACACCGGCGTGAGCGTCGGCTGGCGCTGGGACGCGACGCCCACCCCCTGCCGCGACAACACCATCGAGGGCAACCGAACCATCGACCCCGACGCCTGGGATCCCGCCGAAGCCGCGGTCATCACGCAGAGCGCTGGTCGCTTGGGCCGATGAACGGGACGCTCGCGCGTCCTTCCCCCAAACCCTCCCCGGCGACCGTGCGCCGCCTCGCGCCATCGCGGGTGGCCTACTCGTCGAGCGGCAGCCGGCCGTCCGCCGCCAGGCAGTCTGCAAGCGGCCACGCGAGCGATCCGGACCACCACCGGCGCGCCGTCCACCCGCTTCGTGCTGCCGCCGCATCGCCGCGGATCCGCAGCTCGTACCGCGCAAGTTCGTCGGGATCGGCGGTGAGGACCGGAAGCCGATCGAGCAGGCTGTCGAGGAGGAGCTTGCCGTTCACGCTCTTGACCCCTGGACGCGGGGCACTCCAGGCCCGGTCTGGCACGGTCAGCGACTCCACGACCTCCCCGTCTCGGAGCAGCTCGACGACCACGCCGACCGCGAGATCCTGCTGGGTCGCGGACGCCGTCCACCACAGCACGAGGTTCGCACGCTGCCGGCCGTCGGCCCACCGATGCCCGTATACCCGTGCTCGCAATGCGACCGCTTCCATGCTCGCCGGAAAGCGGGCCGCGAACTCGGCGCCCGAAACGACCTCGATGTCCACCTCGGCCACGGTGGTCGCCAGCGTTCGGCTCTCGTTCCAATACCGGTTCGAGACCATGGGGAACAACATCGCGTCCAGATCGGGATCGCCGCCGAAGCGGTCGTTCACGAAGGGGTCGAGGCCCGTTCGCACCTCCACGTCGAAGACGATCCGGTTGGACATCGGATCCGGCGTCCCCACGGAGCCGAACGGGCCGGGCGAGGCGACGGGGGGCTCGCCCTCCTTCAGGTCGGCGTTCGAAAGGCCGCACATCCCGTTCCACGTGCGCCCGAAACGGAGCATCTCGCCGCCGACAAGCCGCGGGGTCGCTCGCACCTCGATGCAGCCGACCTGCCAGCGGCCCCATCGCAGTTCCATCTCGACGGGCTGTCCCTCGGGCCACACCGACCGCCACCGGAAGAGGCGGTCGGGTGCCAGGAGCCGAGCCCATTGCTGCGGCTCCAGGTCGGCATTGACGATCCGATGATGGAGCATCGCGCAGGTGCGGAAGTGCTCCGCCTGCTCCTCTTCGGTCGCGACGGACGAAGCGTGCAGGACGTCGAACGCAACGATCCGACGGATCAGATCGTCCGTGCTGGGAGTGTCCCGAACGGCCGATTCCTCCGCGTGGCGAGGTGGTTCTTCCGGCGTTCGCTCCGTGCCGCTGTTCTCAGGATCCGTGATCGAGGGCGCAATCGCCGCCGACCCGCTGATCGTTCCGCCATGCGCCGACAGGATCACCGACAACGCGCAAGCGAAGGCCAGCAGTCTGCCGCGGCAGCACGTCTTCACCATGGCTCACTCCGTTGGGGCCGGACGTCGAGAGGATAGGAGCTCTCCCCTCGATGGCGACGCCTGTCCTACGCCCCCACCATCACCCGCTGGCCGTTGGCCTCCTCGCTCTCGCTTCGCCGCTTCCAGCCGCCGCGGCGCTCGCGCTTCGGCACGAACCCGCCCTGCACCCGCACGCTGTCGCCGCCGAGCATCTGGCGCAGTTGGGCCAGGAGCGCCGGCTCGGGCACGACCCGCAGCCGCGCGGGAGCCAGCGTCACCAGCGTTCCGTTGACCGGCAGGTGCACCCGCACCTCGACCGCGCGGCCGCGCACGCCCGCGCTCGTGCCGGCGGCCTGGCGCAGCGTGCCCGCCACCATCTGCATCAGCCCCGGCAGCGGCTCGCCCTCGTTCGCGGCCTGCTCGAAGCTCACGTCGAGGAACGTGCCCAAGTGCTGCGCGGCGGTCTCCATCGGGAACGCGCTCTCGACAAAGATGTTCGTGGGGCCGCGACTGCGGTCGATCGTTCCCGAGACGATGACGATCGCATCCGGCTGGAGCAGGTGGCCGTGCTGGGCGAACGACTCGGGGAAGATCACGCCGTCCACAGTGCCGGTGCGGTCCGCGATCGTGAGCTGGGCCATGCGGGCTCCCGCCGACCGGCCGGTCTTGGCGGTCGTGAGCTGCACGCGCGACAGCAGTCCCGCGAGGAGCACGGTGGTGCCGGCGGCGATCGTCTCGAGCTGCGCGGTTGTTGCGGTGCAGAACGCGCGGATCGTGTCGGCGTACTCGTCCAGCGGATGGCCGGAGACATGGAACCCGAGGGCGTCCTTCTCCATCGCCAGCGTGGTCATGCGGTCCCACGGCGCCGCCTTGCGCAGGGCGACGGCGGGACGCTCCGCCGCGGGCGCGGCCTCCTCGAACGTGCCGAAGAAGCTCATCTGCCCCGCCGCCCGGTCGCGGGCCAGGGTTTGGCCGGCCGAGATCGCGTCGTCGAGCGACTCGACGACCGACGACCGCGCCTCGACGCCGTGGAGCGCATCGAAGGCCCCGGCCTTGACCAGCGCCTCGAGCGTGGCGCGATTCACCGACCGCAGGTCCACCCGCTCGCAGAAGTCGAAGATCGATCGGAATGGACCGCGCTCTCGACGCTCGTCCACCACCGCCCGCACCGCGGACCCGCCGGCACCCTTGATGGCGCCGAGGCCGAAGCGGATGTGACCGTGCAGGTGGTCGCGCGGCTCGCCCGGGGCGTACACCAGGGCGAAGCTGGCGTCGGAGAGGTTGATGTCGGGCGGCCGCACCGCCACGCCGAGATGGGGCCGTCCGGGCGCGTGGTCCGGGTATTGGACCCGCAGGCACTCCTCGAGGTAGGTGGACCAGATCTCGATCTTGCTGGCCTGGCTCTCGAAGGAGAGGACGGCGGCCATGAAGTGCCCCGGGAAGTACGTCTTCAGGTACGCGGTCTGGTACGCGATGATCGCGTAGCCCGTCGAGTGGCTCTTGTTGAAGCCGTACCCGGCGAACTTCAGGATCAGGTCGAAGAGCTCCTCCGCCCTCGGCGCGGTCACGCCGCGCTCGACGGCACCGGCGACAAAGTCCGCCCGCGCGGCGTTGATCACGTCCTCCTTCTTCTTGCTGATCGCCTTGATGATCGTGTACGCGGCCCGCAGCGGGATGCCGCCGAGGCCGTGGAGCACCTGCATCACCTGCTCCTGGTACACCATGATCCCGTACGTCTCGCGGGTGTGCGCCTCGACGACCGGATGCATGGAAGGAACCGGCTGCCGCCCGTGCTTGCGGGCGTTGTAGTCGGGGATCAGGTCCATCGGACCCGGGCGGAACAGCGCGTTCGCCGCGATGAGGTCCTCGAGCCGGTCGGGCCTCATGTCCATCAGCAGCTTGCGCATGCCGCCCGACTCGAACTGGAAGATGCCTGCCGTTTCGCCGCGCCGGAAGAGATCGAGCACCTGCTGGTCGTCGTAGCGCAGCCGGTCGAGATCGAGCGGATGCGGTCCGTCGCCGGGACGCCGCCCCACCGCGCGCCACACCGCCTCGTCGTCCAGCGCCTCGCGAATGATCCGCTTCGCGAGCTCGATCGTCGAGAGCGTGCGCAGGCCGAGGAAGTCCATCTTCAGGAGGCCGACCTTCTCGCACGTCGGACCGTCCCACTGGGTGACCACGTCGTCCGTGCCGCTGGTCCGGCAGAGCGGGACGATGTTGTCGAGCGGCTGCGTGGCGATGACCACGCCAGCGGCGTGCACGCCCGCGTGACGCGCGTGGTCCTCGAGGGCTCGGGCGGAATCGAACACCCGCTTGACCACCGCGCTCGCCTCGTACTCCTCCTTCAGTTCCGCAACCTGCTGCACCGCCTCGTCGATCGTGATGCCGAGCTCGGCCGGGATCAGGTTGGAGAGCCGTTGTCCCTCCGACGGCGCCAGGCCCATCACGCGGGCCACGTCCTTCACCGCCGCCTTCGCCTTGAGCCGACCGAAGGTGATGATCTGGGCCACGTAGCCGTACTTCTGCCGGACGTACTCGATGACCGCGGCGCGGCCGTCCTGGCAGATGTCCACGTCGATGTCGGGGTACTCCGAACGGTCGGGATCGGTGAAGCGCTCGAACAGCAGGCCGTACTCGACCGGACAGGCGTTGGAGAGGCCCAGCACGTAGCCCACCATCGTGCCCACGCCGCTGCCGCGGGCGTTGGCGGGAATTCCGCGCTGCCGGGCCCAGTTCACGAAGTCCCACACGATCAGGAAGTAGGCACTGATGAGCTTGTCGGCCAGGACCTTCAGCTCGCGCTCGAGCCGCTCCCGGATCGCGGGCGTCGCGCCGTCGGGGCCGTAGCGCCAGACGAGGCCGGCCTCGGCGAGATCGCGCAGGGCGCGATCGCAGTCGGCCTTGAGTCGCAGGGCGGCGCCCTCGGATCGCTCGCCGTCCGCGGTGTCGGCGTCCCCCGCCACGGCCGTCTCGTCGAAGGGCAGCAGCTCGAAGCGGGCGCAGTAGCCCTTGAACCACTCCGTGAGATCGCCGTCGCGGCCCGCGTCGTAGACGGGCGGTTCGCCGGGATGCACCACGCGGACGACGGGGGCGAAGTTCCCGCCGGTCGGCAACTGCACATCGCACCGCGCCGCGATGCGGGCGCTGTTGCGGAGCGCCTCCCGCTCGTCGTCGTCCTCGTCGAACGTGGCCCACATCTCCTCGGGGCTCTTGACGTAGAGTTCCTTCGGGTAGTGCAGCCGCTCGGGCTCGTCCTTCACCTTGCCCATGCTGATGCAGCACAGCGTGTCGTGGACGTCGTGATCCTCGGCCCGCAGGAAGTGGGCGTCGTTGTCGCACACGAGCGGAAGGTCGAGCTCCTGCGCCAGGCGCTTGAGGAGCGGGTTGATGCGCTCCTGCTCGGGAATGTGCCGCTGGAGCTCGACGAAGAACCGGGGCTCGCCGCGCTCGTTCGGGCCGAACGTCGCCGCGTGCCACCGCGCGTCCTCCAAGGCGTCGTTCCAGTGCTTCTCGTCGCCCGAGCGAACGTACTGGTCGAGGTGGTAGGCAAGCGAACTGCCGAGGTGTCCGTTGATGGCGATCAGGCCCTCGGACCACTGTTCCAGCGTGCTCCGGTCCATGCGCGGCTTGTAGTAGAAGCCGTTGAGGAAGGCGTCGGAGCTGAGCTTCAGCAGGTGACGCCAGCCCTGGAGCGTCTCCGCGAGCAGGACAAGGTGGAACCCGCCGTCGGCGATGCCGTTGGGCTTGCGCTCGCGCCGGTCGCCCGGGGCGACGTACGCCTCGATGCCAAGGATGGGACGAATGCCCGCAGACTTCGCCGCAAGGTAGAACTCCATCGCCCCATGGAGATTCCCGTGGTCGGTCACGGCGACCGCGTCCATCCCCAGGTCCTTCACCCGCGCGACCAGCCGCTTGAGACGGTTGCCGCCGTCGAGCAGCGAATACTCGCTGTGGAGGTGAAGGTGGACGAAGGGTCGCGCGTCCGCGCCCGCGGCCGAAAGTGCGGCGACACCATTCGCGCTGGCGGGAGAATGATGCCCCTTCGGAGCCGCCGCGTGGTCGACATCTTGGGGTTTCGTCGTCTGCTTGGCCATGGAACCACCATTCGTAGTACCGCCCCCAACATCCCCCACCGCGATGGACCATGGTACGACCGACCACCGCGGGACGGCCGCCAACGACAGGCTTTCCACCAAACGGGTCGCGTCCGAATGGCGGCGTGCCGACCCGCCGACCCACGCCGGGGCTACCGAACCACCCCATTGATCACTTCACGATATACTTGTCGTCTTTCCCCGCCGCACGCGATCCCCTGCTGGAGCCCTCCATGAAGCGTCGTCCTTGGGCCGAGCCCTTCAAGATCAAGATGGTCGAGCACCTCAAGATGACCACCCGCGCCGAACGCAAGCGGGCGATTGCGGACGCCGGGTTCAACACCTTTCTCCTCCGCAGCGAGGACGTCTACATCGACCTCCTCACCGACTCCGGGACGAGCGCCATGAGCGACCGCCAGTGGGCCGCCCTCATGATGGGCGACGAGGCGTACGCCGGCAGCGTCAACTACTACCACCTGGAGGACGCCGTCCGCCGCCACTACGGCTACCGCAACGTGGTGCCCACGCACCAGGGCCGCGGCGCCGAGCACATCCTGTCCCGCATGCTCATCAAGCCGGGCGACGTCGTTCCCGGGAACATGTACTTCACCACGACGAAGGCGCACCAGGAGCTCGCCGGCGGACGCTTCGTCGATGTGATCGTCGACGCGGCCCACGATCCCGACGACGAGTCGCCCTTCAAGGGCAACATCGACCTCGCCAAACTCGAACGCGTCATCGAGGAGGTTGGTGCCGAACGCATCCCCTACGTCAACGTGCAATGCAACGTGAACATGGCGGGCGGGCAGCCGATCAGCCTCGCCAACCTGCGGTCGGTGCGGGCGCTGTGCCAGCGGAACGGCATTCGGGTGATGCTCGATGCCACGCGAGCCGTCGAGAACGCCTACTTCATCAAGCAGCGCGAGCCCGGACACGAGCGGCGTTCGCTGTCGGAGATCCTGCTCGAGATCTGCTCGCTCACCGACGGCTGCACGAACTCGGCGAAGAAGGACTGCCTGGTGAACATCGGCGGCTTCCTCTGCCTCAACGACGACGCCCTGGCGGAGCAGGCCCGGAACCTCGTGGTCGTGTTCGAGGGCCTCCACACGTATGGCGGCCTCGCGGGGCGCGACATGGAGGCCATGGCGGTCGGCATCGAGGAGTCGGTCCAAGAGGAACACATGCATGCCCGCATCGGCCAGGTGGAGTACCTCGGGCGCCTGCTGCTCGACGCGGGCGTGCCGATCGTCAAGCCGATCGGCGGACACGGCATCTTCCTCAACGCCCTCCGCATCCTGCCGCATGTGCCGCGCAACCAGTTCCCCGCGCAGGCGCTGGCCGCAGCCCTGTACGTCGACTCCGGCGTCCGCGCCATGGAGCGCGGCGCCGTTTCCGCAGGCCGCGACAAGCAGACCGGCGAGAACATCTACCCCGCCCTCGAGCTCGTGCGTCTGACGATTCCCCGCCGCGTGTACTCCCAGGCGCACATGGACGTCACGGCCGACTCGGTGATCGATCTCTTCACGAATGCGGAGCGCGTCGTCGGCTTGAGGTTCACGCGCGAGTCGGAACATCTCCGGTTCTTCCAGTCGCGTTTCGCGCCGGTGGTGGGAACGACGGTGCTGCGCGAGCCCTCGCACGCTGTGCCTTCGCAGGCCGACGAGCCGACCGAGCACCGGGAGCGTGCGACCCCGCTCGTCCAGGCGGAGGACCTCCACTCCTGCGGCTGCGGCGCCGCGTGCACCGGCGGCGGCTGCGGGAAGGACGCGCTCGGGGAATCGGCAGCCAAGGACACCGCCCACGCATGAAGACCATCATCGAACCGTTCCGGATCAAGTCGGTCGAGCCGATCCGCATGACCACTGCCGCCGAGCGGGAAGGCATCCTGCGGGCGGCGCACTTCAATCCGTTCATGATCCACGGCAGCGACGTGATCATCGACCTGCTGACCGACTCGGGCACCAGCGCCATGAGCAGCGAGCAGTGGGCGGGGATCATGCGCGGCGACGAGTCGTATGCGGGATCGGAGTCGTTCTACCGGCTGCGCACGGTGGTCGAGGAACTCACCGGATTCGAGCACATCCTCCCGACGCACCAGGGGCGGGCGAGCGAGCGCATCCTCTTCGAACTGGTCGGAGGCGCCGGCAAGGTCGTGCCCAACAACGCCCACTTCGACACCACGCGGGCCAACGTCGAGCACAGCGGCGCGGAGGCGGTGAACCTCCCCTTGC
This sequence comes from Phycisphaerales bacterium, assembly GCA_020427695.1. Classification (GTDB taxonomy): domain Bacteria; phylum Planctomycetota; class Phycisphaerae; order Phycisphaerales; family SM1A02; genus JAGQOG01. The sequence continues at coordinate 1,312 of JAGQOG010000033.1, read as the reverse complement.
CCGAGGCGTCCGACGCCCGAACGCGGCATCCCTTCAAGGGCAACATGGACGTTGCCGCCCTCGAGTCCCTGGTGGAGCGCGTCGGCCCGGACCGCATTCCCCTGGTGATGGTCACCGTCACCAACAACACGAGCGGCGGCCAGCCGGTGAGCCTGGAGAACCTGCGGGCGGTCCGAGCAGTCTGCGATCGGCACCGTCTTCCGCTCTTCCTCGACGCATGCCGCTTCGCCGAGAACGCCTACTTCATCAAGCGGCGCGAACCGGGCCAAGGCGACCGGTCGGTGAAGGAGATTGTGCGCGAGATGTTCGCCTTGAGCGACGGCGCAACCATCTCGGCCAAGAAGGACGGCCTGGTGAACATCGGCGGCCTCCTGATGATCCGCGACGAGGCGCTCTTCCGCCGCGCATGCAACCTGCTCATCCTCACGGAGGGCTTCGTGACCTACGGCGGCCTGGCCGGTCGGGACCTTGAAGCCCTTGCCCAGGGCTTGCGCGAGGTCGTCGAGGAGGACTACCTCGCGTACCGCATCCGCAGCGTCGGATACCTCGGCGAGAAGCTCCTCGCCGCCGGCATCCAGGTGATCGAGCCACCCGGCGGCCACGCGGTGTACATCGATGCGTCCTCGTTCTGTCCGCACATCCCCCGGGAGCAGTTCCCGGGGCAGACGGTCGTGTGCGGCCTGTATCGCGTCGGCGGCATCCGAAGCTGCGAGATCGGCAGCGTGATGGCGGGGCCCCACGGCCAGGCGGCGATGGAGCTTGTCCGGCTGGCGATTCCGCGCCGGGTGTACACGCAAAGCCACATCGACTACGTGGCGGAGGCGTGCGTGGAGCTCCATGCCCGGCGGAAGGAGCTTCGGGGCATGCGGATCGTGGAGGCCCCGGAGGTGCTGCGGCACTTCACCGCGCGGTTTGCCGAGGTTTGATCGGGATCGACTCCCTACCATTCCCGGATGACCGCGTCCGATGCCAATCCTTCCCGTCCGCCCTACGTGTTCGTGAGCGAGTCGCTGCGCTCGGCATGGACCGAAGCGACCGCGCAGCCGGTCGGGTTCACGGCGGTCCTCAAGATCGCGTTGGCGATCCTGATCACCCTCCCGCTCCTGGCGCTCTTCCTGGTGCTGGTTGCGGTGACGATCGTCTTCGGTGTTGCGATGCTGATCGTGGGATGGGTGTGGGGCGCCGTGCGCGGACTCTTCCGGGGCGGGCGCGACGGTGCGGGACGGGAGAACGTGCGCGTGATCGCGAGACAGAGGTAGCGCAGACGTCTGGTGCCACGGCCATCCTGGCCGTGCGCTGCCCACCGCCCGTT
>JAGQOG010000423.1 GCA_020427695.1 Phycisphaerales bacterium | reverse complement strand
GGCCGCCGACCACAACGCCCGCGACCTGCTGCGGGAGGTGGGCGGATCATGAGCGGCACCATCGGACACATCTGGGTGCTGCTCGCCAAGGACCTCCGCATCGAGGCGCGAGGGCGGCAGACGATCGGCCTGGTCGCGGTGCTTGCGATTCTCATCATCGTGGTGCTGGGTCTGGGGCTCGGCGGCGATCGCCCGATCACCGGATTCGGCGCCTCCGCGATCCTGTGGGTGGCCTACCTGTTCGGCGGCGTGCTCTGCTTCGAGCGGACCATGGCGTGGGAGCGGCACGACGACGCGCTGGCCGGCCTGCTGGCGGCCCCGATCGACCGTGCCGCCATCTACGCCGCCAAGCTCCTCGCCAACCTGGCCCTCATGTTCGGGCTGGCGGCGATCGTGACCCCGGTCGCGGTGGTGCTCTTCCGGTTCGACCTCTCCGCCCATCCCGGCGCGTTCGCCCTGGTGATGTGCCTCGGCATGACGGGATTCGCCGCGATCGGCACGCTGTTTGCGGCAGCCATCAGTTCCTCGCGCCTTCAGGGAGGACTGTTGGCGATGCTCGTCTTCCCGCTCTGCCTGCCGGTGGTGATCGTGTCCACGCAGCTCATGAGACGCGTCTTCGAGCAGGGCGAGAGCGTGCTGAGCGGCGGGCTCGCGACCTTGGCGGCGGGCGACGCGATCTACCTCGTCGCCAGTTGGATCGTGTTCGAGATGGTCTTGGAGCCCTAGTTCGCCGAGTCAGCCCAGGAGCCCTTCCGAATGAACGACAAAGGCAACACCTTCCTGCGGATCTACTGGACCGTGACCTTCGTGCTCTTCGCGGCCGTCATGGTCATGGTCTTCACCTACACGCCGGTCGAGAAGCAGATGGGGCTGGTGCAGAAGATCTTCTACGTCCACCTTCCCGTCGCCATCAACACGTTCGTCGCCGCGCTGATCGTGTTCGTTGCCAGCGTCGGCTACCTGTGGCAGCGGCAGATGTGGTGGGACGATCTCGCCGCCGCGGCGGGCAAGGTGACGGCGCTGTTCGCGGCCATCGTTCTGCTCACCGGAATGACCTGGGGCCGGAGCGCCTGGGGCATGTGGTGGACGTGGAGCCCGCGGCTCACCTTCAGCCTCGTGCTGCTCCTGCTGTACACGGTCTACCTGATGATTCGCCCGTCGATCGAGTCGCCGCAGCGACGGGCCGTGGTGAGCGCTGTCTACGGCGTGGTCGCCTTTCTCGACGTGCCGCTCGTGTACCTCTCGGTGAAGTTGATGCCCGACATCCACCCCTCCTCGATCACGCTGGCGACGCCGATGAAGCTCACCCTGCTGGCGTGGTTCGTGCCGGTCACCATGATGATGGCCGGGCTCGTCCACGCCCACTATCGTTTGGGACGGCTTCTGCGCCCGCAGGGCGAGCACGATGCCGTGTCCGCCGGGACACCGGCGGTGGCGAATCGGGCGGGAGGTGTCGCATGAGCGGCAGCCAGTACCTCGCTCTCGGCTACACCATCGCGCTCGGCCTCATGTGGGGCAGCGCCCTGCTCGTCTACCTCAAGTCCCGCCGACTCGCCCGTCGCGGCGGCGCCGGAACCCGCACGGTTGGACCCCGACCGAACTGACCCCCGCCCGGGCGCGCCCGGGACGCGGATACAAGGAGCTCGTCATGACCAAGTTGTTCTTCGCCGCGCTGACCGCCCTCGCGCTGGCCGTCGCCGTGGGTGCCCAGCAGCCGCCCCTGCCCCCCAATCACCCGCAGGTCCCCCCAACCCAGCCCCAGACCCAGCCCCCGCTGCCGCCCAATCATCCGCAGGTCCAGCCGCAGCTCCCGCCGGGCCACCCGCAGCCGGGCCTGCCCGCCGGACATCCGGCCATGCCGACCGAGCGGCCGGAGTTCGGCGACGACGGCAAGCGGGTGCCGCCGCCCGCCGAGTTCGCCGACGTGCAGAGCATCGACGCGATCGTGAAGACCTACTACGACACGATCTCGGGTCCGAAGGGCGAACCCCGGAACTGGGATCGGTTCCGCTCGCTCATGATCCCCGACGTGAAGTTCGTGACCACCCGCCCGGTGGCCGAGGGCAACATGCCGATGGTCCTCGATCTCGACAAGTTCGAGGAGGTCAACGGCACCTACTTCGAGCGCGGCGGCTACTTCGAGCGGGAGATCCACCGCAAGACCGACCGGTTCGGCAACATGGCCCAGGTGTTCAGCACCTACGAGTCGCGCCGCGACGAGCGCGAAGCCGCCCCCTATTCGCGCGGGATCAACAGCATCCAGCTCCTGTTCGACGGCAGCCGCTGGTGGATCGTGACCGTCCTGTGGGACTACGAGCGGCTCGACAACAATCCGATTCCGCCCGAGTACGGCGGCCGTGCCGTCGCCGCGCCGGCGGCCGCCGGCAGCGTCGGAGGATGACCACCGCGCCGGTGCCGGCTCGTTCGGCCATCCCGGGAGCCCTGCCATGACCGCCTTCGATCCCATGCGTGCGATCGCGTCGGTTCGCCACGAGTTCGGCGAGCACGGCGGCGTGAACCTCTCGATCGAGACGAGCTCGACGTTCACCGTCATGCAGGCGGGCGCGATGCCGGAACTCTTCCAAGGCATGCGCGGCCCGGAGGCCGGCGGCTGCTACCTGTACGGCCGCCACTTCAACCCCACCGTTCTCGTGCTGGCCCGCCAACTCGCGGCGCTCGAGCAGACGCAGGCGGCGTACTGCACCGCGAGCGGGATGGCCGCGATCTCGGGCGTGCTGCTTCAGGCGTGCGACACGGGGGACCACATCGTCGCCTCCGACACGCTCTACGGCGGAACCTGGGCCCTGCTGCACGACTTCCTGCCGACGAAGGCCGGAATCCGCACGACGTTCGTCGATGCGACCCAACCCGAGAAGGTCGCGGCGGCCGTCACCCGGCGCACGAAGGTCGTCTACGTGGAGAGCGTCTCGAACCCGAGCCTGCGGGTGGCGGATGTTCCGGCGCTGGCACGGGTGGCCCACGATGCCGGCGCGCTCCTCGTCGTCGACAACACGTTCGCGCCGGTGGTTCTCTCTCCGGCTCGGCACGGGGCGGACATCGTGGTGCACAGCCTCACGAAGTTCGTCAACGGCGCCAGCGATCTGGTGGCCGGTGCGGTGTGCGCGCCGCGCGACATCATCGACCGGCTGTTCGACCTGCACCACGGGGCCCTCATGCTCCTCGGCCCCACGATGGATCCCCGCGCCGCCTACGAGATCGCCATGCGACTGCCGCACCTGGGCCTGCGCATGCGCGAACACGGTCGCCGGGCCCTCGCCTTCGCCGAGCGGATGCGCGACCGCGGCCTCCGCGTGACGTATCCCGGCCTCGAGGACCATCCCGACCACGCCCTGCTCCAGCGCCTCGCCAATCCCGGCTACGGCTTCGGCGGCATGCTCACGATCGACATGGGCACCACGGAGCGGGCCAATGCCCTGATGGAGACGCTCCAGAACCAGGAGGGCTTTGGCTACATGGCGGTGAGCCTCGGCTACGCCGACACGCTGATGTCGTGCTCGGCGGCATCGACCTCGAGCGAGTTGGACGAGGCCGGTCTGGCCGAGGCCGGCATCTCGCCCGGGCTGGTGCGCTTGTCGATCGGATACACCGGCACGATCGAGGACCGTTGGGCCGAACTCGAGCGCGGACTGGCCGGCGTGCCGGTGCACGCGTAGGGCACGCTCGGCGACTGCCGGTCGGGCGCGACGGCCCGCTCACTCGCCTTGGCCGAGGGAGTACCCGCGCTCCCCGTCGAAGGTGCACAGGTGCTCGGTCTTGACGAAGTCGAGGCCGGCCTCCGCCAGGCGCCCGAGGAGCCCGACGACCTCGGCGTGCGTGACGCTCGACCGCCCGTCCGCGGCAAGGAAGCGGCACCGCCAGTGGTCGGTGCAGAAGGTCTCCGGGAGGCCGCCGGGGTACACCTTGACCCCGCGATTGGTGATCATCGACAACCGCCACGCCGCTCCCGCGACCGGCTCCAATCGCGAGGCCAGAACCTCCGCACGCCGCTCGGACTCGTCCCAGTCGAAGAACACATCGACCCCCACCAGCGACTTTTGGGGTCGCGGTCGGCGCGTCGCGGCGACGATCGAGCGCGGCGATCGGTCCGAGAGATGCTCGGCCGCCGGCAGCACGCCGGGGACGCGGCCCATGCGCTCGGCGACGGCCTGGGTGAAGGCGCGAGTGCCCACGGCGCGATGCCGCTCCGTGGGCGGGGCGACGTCCACGGTGTGGATACCGTCCTCGATGGTGCACAGCCACGCGTTGTGCAGGCGTTCGGCGACGTCGCCCTGCTCGAGGTGTTCGAGCATCATGACGGCGGCGTGCAAGAGACCGCTCGGGTTGGCAAGATCCCGGCCGGCGATGTCCGGCGCCGAGCCGTGCACCGCCTCGAACATGGCGCACGTCTCGCCGATGTTGGCGGAACCGGCCAGTCCGACCGAACCCGCCAGCTCGGCCGCCACGTCGGAGACGATGTCGCCAAAGAGGTTCGGGAGGACAAGCACGTCGAAGGCCAGGGGATCCTTGGCCAGCCGGGCGGTGCCGATGTCGATGATGCGGTGCTCGGACTCGAGCTCCGGATACGCCGCGGCGACCTCGCGGAAGACGCGGTGGAAGAGCCCGTCGGTCAGCTTCATGATGTTGTCCTTCGTGAAGCAGCTCACGCGGCGGCGACCGTGACGGCGGGCGTACTCGAAGGCGTAGCGCACGAGCTTCTCCGTGCCCGGCCGGCTGATCAGCTTCAGGCACTGCGTGACCTCGGGGGTTTGGCGGTGTTCGATGCCGCCATACGTGTCCTCCTCGTTCTCCCGGATCACGACCACGTTCATGTCCGGGTGCGACGTGGGCACGAACGGGTGCCAGGTTCGACAAGGCCGAACGTTGGCGTAGAGGCCCAGGGTCTTGCGGATGGTGACGTTCAGCGACTTCACCCCGGTGCCCTGCGGCGTCGTGATCGGCGCCTTGAGGAACACGCCGGTGCGCCGCAGCGACTCCCAGGCGCCGGGCTCGATGCCCGCGGAATGACCGCGAGCGTGCATCTGCGCGCCGATTTCGATGGTCTCCAGATCGAGCCGGGCCCCGGCCTCCCGGAGGAGAAAGAGGACGGAGTCCATGATTTCGGGTCCAATGCCGTCGCCCCTGGCGACGGTGATGGCGGTGCGGCCCGAAGAGCCGACGGCGGGCGTGGAGACCGGGTGCGGGTCGATGGTGGCAGGCATATTGGAGCTCCGTTTGGCGGCGTATGGATCGGGACAGGCGGATGGGACCGATGATGTACGAACTCTGATTCGTGAATAATGTATCGTATCATCCGGCCCGAGTCAAGGAGGTCCCATGGCGGCAACGGCGAAGCACGGTTCCGAGCGGGCGATCCAATCGCCCGATTGGACGTTCCTCACCAACCACGCGCACGTGCTCGTGTGCCTGGCCGGGGACCCGGAGCTGCGTCTCCGCGAGGTGGCGGCGATGGTGGGCATCACCGAACGCGCGGTGCAGAAGATCGTGCTCGACCTCGAGGACGCGGGGATCCTGGTGCGCCGCCGCGAGGGCCGGCGCAACACCTACGAGATCCGACCGGACCAGCCGCTGCGCCATCCGGTGGAGGCGCACCGCTCCGTTGCCGATCTGATCCGGCTCGTCCTGGGCGCGCCGCGCCGGGTCCGCCGATGACGGCCCCGATCGGATCGAAGGTCGATCAGCCTTGTCCCGCCTCGACGGCCTTCTTCGCCGTTTCGCGCAGCGTCGCGGTTCGGTTGAACACCAGGCGCTCCGGGGTCGCGTCGGGATCGACACAGAAGTAGCCGATCCGCTCGAACTGGAACCGGTCGCCCGGCCTGGCGCCGGCGAGGCTCGGCTCGACCTTGGCGCCGGCCACGATCCGCTCCGACTCCGGATTGAGGTTCACGAGGAACTCCTCGCCCGCCTCGACGTCCTCCGGATTCGCCTTCGTGAAGAGCGGCTCGTAGAGGCGCACCTCGGCGTCCAGCGCGTGGCGGGCCGAGACCCAGTGCAGCGTGCCCTTGACCTTCCGGCCGTCCGGCGAATCCCCGCCCCGCGTCGCGGGATCGTAGGTGCAGCGCAGTTCGGTCACGTTCCCCGAGGCGTCCTTCTCCACGCCGACGCAGGTCACGAAGTAGGCGGACCGGAGGCGGACCTCGCGTCCCGGAGCGAGTCGGAAGAACTTCTTGGGCGCGTCCTCCATGAAGTCCTCGCGCTCGATCCAGAGCTCGCGGGAGAAGGGCACCGTTCGCGTTCCCGCGGAGGGATCCTCGGGGTTGTTGACGGCCTCGAACGTCTCGGTCGCATCCTCGGGGAAGTTCTCGATTACCACCTTCAGCGGATCGACCACACCCATCACCCGCGGCGCCGCGCGGTTGAGCTGGGCCCGGACCGCGTTTTCGAGGAGGACCGGATCGGTGCGGCTGTTGAACTTGGTGATCCCGACGCCGGCGCAGAACTCGACGATCGCCTCCGGTGGACAGCCCCGACGGCGGAGTCCGCGCAGCGTCGGCATGCGCGGGTCGTCCCAGCCGCGCACATGGCCGCCCTCGACGAGCGTCAGCAGCTTGCGCTTGGTGACGATCGTGCGCTCGATGTTCAGGCGGGCGAACTCGATCTGCCGCGGACGGTGAACGCCGAGCTGCTCCAGGAACCAGTCGTAGAGGGGACGGTGGTCCTCGAACTCGAGCGTGCAGAGGGAGTGCGTGATGCCCTCGATCGAGTCGGACTGGCCGTGGGCCCAGTCGTAGGTCGGGTAGATGCACCACGCATCGCCGGTCCGCGGGTGGGTGGCGTGGAGGATGCGGTACATCACCGGATCGCGCAGGTTCAGGTTGGGCGAAGCCATGTCGATCTTGGCCCGCAGGGTGCGGGCGCCGTCGGGGAACTCGCCCTTCTTCATCCGCTCGAACAGATCGAGACTCTCCTCGATCGGTCGGTTCCGATGTGGACTCTCGACACCCGGCGCCGTCAGCGTGCCGCGGCGATCCCGCATCTCCGCGGCGCTCAGGTCGCACACGTACGCCTTGCCGCTGCGGATCAGCGTCTGGGCCCAGGCATAGAGCTGGTCGAAGTAGGCCGAGGCGTGGTACTCGTGCTCGCCCCAATCGAAGCCGAGCCACCGCAGGTCCTCCTTGATGCCGTCGATGTACCGCTGCTCCTCCTTGAGCGGGTTCGTGTCGTCGAAGCGCAGGTGGCAGCGGCCGCCGAACTCCCTGGCGATCCCGAAGTCGAGGCAGATGGCCTTCGCGTGCCCGATGTGGAGAAAGCCGTTGGGCTCCGGCGGGAAGCGGGTGACCACCGGCTTCCCGGTCGCCACGTCGTCGGCCACGATCTGGCGAATGAAGTCGAGCCGCTCGGCGGGGCGTTCCTCGTGCACGGCGTGGGTCATGGCCAAACTGTACCGGAGCGGCTGGTCTACGGGAATGCCGCTACGGGCGAGCCGGTCGAGGAGCCGCAGGCGATCACGGTCGAGCCGGCTGCGCCGACCCTGTTCGACCTCACCGTCGAACACAAGATGTTCAAGAACCAGGACCAGACGGGCGACGCCGCGAAGGACACGGGCGACAAGTTCGCCGAGTTCGTCAAGGGCGGGACCAGCGGTTGGCGCATCCTGGGGAATCGCTGGGAAGGCTACTCGGCGCTCTGGCCGCAGATCGACGTGATCGTGGAAGGCGCCCGCCGCAAGATCGACGAACCGCCGAAGCCGCTTCTCGACGAGGTGGCCGGTGCACTCGAAGCGGGACGGCAGCGCTCGACCCGCCCTGCCCCGACCTGGTCGCCCTGGTGGAACGGCTGCATGCCGCGGCGACGACCGTGAACGACGACGCCCAGACGCTGCGCCGCGGACCGACGATCGAGCTCACGCTCCAGATGTGCGACCTCGTCGCGTCGATGACCCCTCAGCTTCTCGAGGTCAAGAGCACGTGGTTCGACTGGTGGTGGAGCACGTGCCCCACCGATCTCAACGGCGACTTCGTGGTGGACGCGGAGGATCTCGGCATCGTCCTGGCCGACTGGGGAACCCAAGGACCGGGCGACTTCAAGCTCGACATCGTGGTGGACGGCAAGGACATCGGCGACGTGCTGACGACGTGGGGTCCTTGTCCCTGACAATCAGGTCCGGGTTGCGCTCCTCCATTGGAAGCCGTGTCCCGGCGCAGGCACGCCGTTGACCGGAGCAAGTAGAGGGATCGTGACACCGATGGAGGAGTCGCGAGCGTTCCATTCGTGTTGGGATCGGCCCCGGATGCCGGAACCTCTGCAAACCGCACTCTACCGAGGCCGTTGGGGACGACGCGATAGAATAAGCAGCAGCAGTGCGACCAGACTGGCAGGCGCAGGAACGGGCGAAGAGTAGAAGTTGTCGAAGAAGACCTTGTCGACGACCCCGAACGGATCGGGTGGCAGCCCGTGGATCCGCACCCGATCAAACGGGACATCGGATGTAAGGAGATGTGATCATGATCAGTGAAGCCACCCGGACGATCGGACTCTGCGGAAGTCTCGCTGTTGCCGGCATGGCGTCAGCGGGGTTTGTCGAGTTCGAGAATGACCAGGCCGGTTGGCTTGCGGCAGCGGGCGCGCCGACCACGATCGACTTCGTGCTACCCGAGTCGGCGTTCCTGACCGACCAGTACGAGCACCTGGGCGTGACCTTCCCCCAGGGGAACGACGTGGCGTTCCCATGGACCGGTTTCCTGACAGACGGCTGGGGCGTCGAAGGAAGCCCGTTCACGTTCGGCGATATGATCGTCCAGTGGGACCAGCCGCTGTATGCGATCGGCTGCGACTTCGCTGGACTCCTGAAG
>JAGQOG010000422.1 GCA_020427695.1 Phycisphaerales bacterium | reverse complement strand
GCGCACGGCACGGCCTGGAAGGCCGTGGCACCCGGGGCGCGCACGGTGCTAGGCGGGCTGGGCGGCGGCGGTGGTGGTCGGCGCCTCGGACCGGGTGGCGCCGGCGCCGCCGGTTGTGCCCGGGTAGGCGATGCGTCCGTGGTAGATCGCGCAGAGGCTCTTGATGATCGAGTCCTCGATGCGGGTCAACTCGCGGAGGGTCAGATCGCACTCGTTGAACTGGCCGTCCTCGAGCCGTCGCCGGGCGATTCGGCGCACCAGCGACTCGATGCTGCCGGCGCTCGGTTCCGCCAAGGTGCGCACCGCCGACTCGACCGCGTCGGCGAGCATGAGGATCGCGACCTCCTTGGTGCGCGGGCGCGGTCCGGGATAGCGGTACGACAACTCGGCCACCGCCTCCTCGCCCTCTCCCTGCGCCTCGGCCTTGGACCGCGCCGCTTGGAAGAAGTACTCGACAAGCGTCGTGCCGTGATGCGCCTCGATGAAGTGCCGGATCGCCCGCGGAAGCTTGTACTCGCGAGCCAGCTCGACGCCGTCCTTCACGTGACCGACGATCACCAGGAGGCTCATGGCCGGGCTCAGCTTGCTGTGCTTGTTCACGCCGCCGGACTGGTTCTCCACGAAGTACTCGGGCTTGTTCATCTTCCCGATGTCGTGGTAGAGGGCGCCGACGTACGTGAGCAGGCTGTCGGCGCCGATCGTCTCCGCTGCGGCCTCCGCGATGTTCGCGACCTGGAGCGAATGGTTGTACGAGCCGGGCGCCTTCTGCTGCAGCTGGCGCAGGAGCGGGTTGCGGGGGTCGCGCAGCTCGGCGAGCGTGAGTCCGGTCGTGATGTCGAAGGCCCGCTCGAGCGTGGGCATCAGTCCGACCATCAGGATGCCGACGCCCAGCGACGCGCTAAACGCCATGGCGGCGCTGCCGCCGATCTGCCAGAGCGTTCCCGAGACCAGCGGGAACCGCGACAGGCCGACCAGGAAGGTGGCCACGCCGAGGGCCACGGCGGTGACGAGCGAGGCCCGCACGAGCGCCGCGCGGTTGCGCAGCTCCTTGAGCTGGAGGATGGTCGTCACCGATCCCGCGTAGAGGATCATGAACGTCGCCGGCGACTGCTCGAGCACGGCGGTCGTCAGCACGCACTGCACCGCCAGGATGAACATGGCCAAGCGGCGGTCGTACGCCAGCGTCAGGATCATCGCCGACATGACGCACGTCGCCACCGCGGCCAGCGTCAGCAGCCAAGGCGACTGGATCGAGATCACGAGCGCCACGATCGACATCGCCAGAACGAGGCCGAGGAGCGACGCCAAGCGCAACGGATTGCGGGCCACGGTCGGGTAGAACGCCGCGATGTATGCGCACGCCATCGCCGCCAGGAGTCCGCCGAGGCCGAACTGGCCGATGCCCTGCGACCACTCCGCCACACCCTGGGTCGACGACTTGTAGGCCGCGATCTCGCGTCGCAGGTTCGCGATCTGGTCCGACGTCAACTCGTCGCCGCGCAGGTAGATGATCTCGCCCCGCGGGTGCTCCTCCAGCACGATCGCGACGGCGTCGGCCGCCGAGTCGGCCAGACGCTGCGTCTCCGCCTCGTCGAGGAGGAGCGTCGGCTTCGGATCGCGCAACAGCGGCGTGACCACCATGCTCGCGAGGTCGCGGGTGGGGAAGCCGGCCGCGAACGCCCGCGACACGAGCTGCATCTCCGAGTCGGCGTCGGGGCGGATCTGGAGGGCTTCGCCGCGCACGGGCTCGATGCGCACGGGCCCCGCCGCATCCGACGGACCCTGCGGCGGCAGAGCCACCACCTTCTCGCGGGTGGTCAAAAAGAGCTGATACTCCTGCGGCGACAGGATGGGGTGCTGGATGAGCTGGCCGTCGAAGAGTCGGGCGGTCCAAGCGCTCCATTCCGCGTTGCGGGCGGGATCGCTGGCAAACGGCTGGAGGAGAAGCACATCGGCATCGGTCAGCCCGTACTCGTCCACCAGTTCGCGCGAGACGCCGTCCAGGCTGGTCCGGTCGGCCACCGCCCGCGGCAGCCCCTCGATCCCTGCCCGCAACCGGCTGAGGTAGGCCGTGTTGGGCTGGTAGACCCGGGCAGCGCCCTTCCGGGCCTCGTCCCGCTTGAGGCGGGTGGCGGCCTCGTTCTCCACCTGGTACCCGATCCGGTTGACCCGGCTTCCCGACGCGATCTGCCCCTCGTACACCTTGAGGCTGTTCGGCGACAGGTGCAGGGTGAGGGCGGCGATGATCGCGAACAGCACACCGCCGATCACACAATGGGCGATTTCGGGCCGCTGGAGAGCCTCCCGCAAGTCGAAGACCGGCTTCGGCAACGTCCGGCGCAACTCCTCGCGCCGCCGAGCCGAGTGGCTCTTGGTGGGTTTGCCTGACTTGGCCATGGAGTGGATTGGCGGTGTGGACGGCCCGTTGAGAAGTCCGAACTCCTCGGGCGAGAGGCAGCAACTCTATCCGGTCGGAAGAGGAAGGGGATGAAGAGGGGCGGATCCGCCCCCGACCCTATGGCGCCTCAGACGTCTTGAACCATCGGCATCCCAAGTGCCCCCCTTGACGGAACGGCTCGATACCATGCCGTTCGTGCAAGGTACTCGGCGACAACGTCCGCGATCAGGACAGCTTCTCGGGGCGATCCTCATGGAGAGTTGTGCTCTCGCGCTGGCCATGACCGGGTGCGATAACCCCCCCGCCGTCCAGTCGAACACCGTGTTTGCCGAGGACCGCGCCGATCCCCGGCGGGCGTTGAGCGACGATGACGGCGTGGTCGTCAAGCGCACGATGGCGGGTGCCGCGCCCTCAGGGTTCTCGCTTGTCCAACCCGCCGAGCCCCGACTCCCCCGCTGGTCCGACGCCCCCATCGCCATGTCGGTGGCCTGCACGGAATTGGACATGGCGGTCGTGAGCGAGCGCGTGAACGATCAGGAGATGGTCTTCAGGATCAAGACCCTCAACAACCGGCCAGGCGAGATGACCCTTCGGCACCAGGCCGATCCACCGGGCTACCGGCTGGACGGTTGGATCGGACGGTTCGGCGATCCTGAGCTCGTTGCCGAGCTCGTCAAGCGCTTCGACGACCAGATGGAAGTGCTCCGCACGAGGCCGGCGCTCGAGGACTATCGCCCGCCCTTGGAGCGATGAAGCACGGGTGCCGGCACCGTCCTACGCCGCGTCGCCCGCGAGGAGCGCCGCGCCTTGGACACCCGCCGTGTCCATGAGCTCGGTGGCCACCATGCGGCAGTCGCTCAGCTTGGCCGGGAACACTGCTCGATTGAACGACTGCTTCACCAGAGCGACAAACTCGTCTCCCAACGCCTCGGTCATGCCGCCCCCGAGGACCACCGACTGGAGCGAGAGGAGCGTCACGGCGTTGGCAATGGCAACGCCCAGCAGCCGCGCCGCGTGCTCGACCACCTCGATCACCAGGGGATCGTGCTCGCGGAACGCCGCGGCCACGTCGCTCGAGCCGAGCTTGCCCTTGTTCTCCTTCAGCACGCCGTGCATGATCGAGTCGGGGTACTGGCTGAGGGCGCGGTCGATCGCATCCACGATCGCGGTGCGGCTCGAGTGGTGCTCGAGGATGCGGGCGACGGGACCGCCACCCGGGAGAATCCACGTCTGCCCGATCTCGCCCGCGGTGAACCTCGTGCCGTGATAGAGCTTGCCGTCGATCACGAGCCCGCCGCCGACGCCGGTTCCCACCCACACGCCCAGCGTGTCGCCCCCGCCCTTGACCGCGCCGCGCACGTACTCGCCCCAGACGGCGACGTTCACGTCGTTGTCCACGACCACCGGTCGGCCAAGCCGGTCGGTGAGGATCTTCCGGATCGGCGTGTCGAACCAACCAAGGTTCGGTGCTTCGAGCACCACGCCGTTGGGCACGTCGATGGCGCCGGGCACGCCGATTCCGACGGCAGCGATCGAGTCGAGGGCGAGCGCGGCGTCGTCGCACGCTCGTTGCACGCCTTCGACCAGGCGATCCACCACGCCGTCGAGCCCGAGCTCCGCCTTGGTCTTGCGCTTGGCGCGACCGATGATCCGGCCTTCGGCATCCACCACGCCGATCTGCATGTTGGTGCCGCCGAGATCGATGCCGATGACGGTGCCGCCGTTCTTGGTCGCCATGGCAGGCACTATACGTTCGAGGCGCGCTGGCCGTGTCCGCTAGCGGGCAGCGCCGCACACGCGGCTGGCGAGCGCAACCAGCTCGCGGGCGTTCGCCGGACAACCGTCGGCGCCGATCTCCCGCCACAGTCCGGGAGCCACCGCGAACGGCCGCCCGCCGACGAGCACCTTC
>JAGQOG010000421.1 GCA_020427695.1 Phycisphaerales bacterium | reverse complement strand
TTCGAGGTCGAACGTCTCGCCCTTGATGACGACGCGTTCGAACTTGACCGGCGTGCCGCCCGCGCCGGTCCCGCCGCCGTTGGCCCCCGTCGGCGTGCGGGCGCCACACGCAGCGCACAGTACGAGCGCCAGGGTCACGGTTGCGGTGAGCAACGGCCGGTGCCGCATCACGTCGAGCAAGCTGAGAGCCATGCGACATCCTCCTCCGTGCAGGTGACCGGCCGAATTCCCAGGTGCTCTAGGCTATCGCCGTCGAGCCGCGGCGCGAAGCGACGAAGGAGGGAACGCGCGTCGATGGGCGAGCGATGGGGCAGGGCGCCAAGCCAATGGCCGAGGAGGCCGATCACGCGCTCGGCGGCCACGCCCGAACGCCGCAGCGACTCGGCCGAGGTCGACCCGTGCCGTTTCGCGAGTCGTTCGCCATCCGGTCCGAGGACCAGCGGAACGTGCCACCAACGGGGAGGATCGAGACCCAAGGCCCGGTAAAGGAGCACCTGCCGGGCCGCCGACGGCAGCAGATCGTCGCCGCGAACCACGTCGGTGACGCCCTGACGGGCGTCGTCCACGACCACCGCGAGCTGGTAGCTCGGGACACCCTGCTTGGTCCAGATCACGAAGTCGCCGACCTCCTCCGAGGGCCGGAACACCGACGAGCCGGCGAAGCCGTCCACGATGCGAACCTCGTCGGCCGGCACGACCAGGCGATGATTCACCGGCCGCTCGTCGAAGCGGAAGCGATCGGGATCCGTTGGTCGCAGCGCCTCCGGATACGGCACCTCGCGGTCGCCCGCATGCGGCGCCGCGACGGCGCGGCGCAATTCCGCTCGACTCAACGCGCAGGTGTACGCCAGGCCTCGCGACGCGAGCGTGCGCATCGCGGCCCGGTACGGCTCGAGATCGTCCGATTGTCGCGCCGCCGTGCCGTCGTGGTCGATGCCGAGCCACGCCAGCGTGTCCAGGATGGACTGCGAGTGGCTCTCGCGGACACGCGGTGCGTCGAGATCCTCGATGCGAAGCAGGAGTCGCCAACCCCGCGCGCGGGCCAGGAGCCAATTCAGCAGGAACGTGCGCAGGTTTCCGAGATGGAGTTCCCCCGTGGGCGACGGTGCGAGCCGGCTGACGGGTGGACGCGGCGTGGTCATGACTCCAGCCCGGGGTTATAGTGGCTGCGGATGTTGCGTGCGGCCGTCGGTCGGCTGCGGCGGCACTCGACCCGAGGAGGATCGCGGCGACCGCCGCGGCACCGAATGGACAAGATGTCGCAAACGGAGATCGACGAGCGGCTGGAATCGTTGCCCGAGTGGTCGCAGGGGGGCGAGACGCTCCAGCGGACGTACGGGTTCAAGGACTTCGTGGCCGCGATCGCGTTCGTCAACCGCGTCGCCGCGTCGGCCGAGGTCATGCAGCACCACCCGGACATCCTGGTCCGCTACAGCAAGGTGACGCTGACGTTGTCCACGCACGACGCGGGCGGCATCACGGAGAAGGACTTCGAGCTCGCGGCGGTGTGCGACGGCGCGTTCGCCGACGTCGCCGGGCCGTGAGCGCTGGAGTCCCGCCGGAGCCGGCGCTCAAGGCGATGGCAACGTCCCGGTGAACGTCAGCGCCGTCACCCGGAACTGGGCCGGCGCGAAGACCGCGGTCGGCGCGAGCGCCATCGATTCGATGGCCACGGGCGCCGCGTCCGGCGACGCCGTGCCGGAGACGATCACCTCCACCTCGTCCACCAGGACGGGCGCCGAGCCGAAGATCGTGATCGTTGCCGGCTCGTCCCAACCGCAGATTTCGCGGTAGACGAAGGTCCCCGGGGCGGAGCCCGGCTCGAGCTCGAATCCCCATCGATCGGGCAGCTTGAGCGCCGCCGTGTACCACATGGCGAATCCAGGCGGGGACGCGACATCCACGTCGAGGCCCCGAAGCCGCGCCGTGACGAGCTTGGTCGCCCCGCTGTCCGCCGGCGGATCGAAGGCATCGAACGCGTAGGAGCAGCCGCACGCGCCCATGCCAAACCCGCTCGTGGCCACCTCGACCGGCGAGCCGTTGAAGCTTCGACCCTTCACCGTGCGGCTGAGCAGGAACAGCGGCTCGCCACCCTCCTCCGCGAGGGCCATGTCGATTGCGTGCAGGGGCGAGACGGGCGTCTCGATGGGCACGGCGGCAATCGGCGCGCCGAGGAAGGCCGGATCGAACGTCGTCACGAGGAGGTCGGCGCCTCCGGCGTCGAGGGTGAGGTTGCGATCGCCGACCAGCGTGGTGTCGCCCGCGGCGCTGAACGCGGCTCCGAGCACGACCAGGGCCTCGTCCGAAAGCACCAGCTCGTCGAGGTTCGCGGCGCGGAGCGCGATCGACTGGTCGAGGATGGTGCCTTCATTCGTGCCGTGGAGGCGCACGCGGAGCTCGTCGGCCACGACGGGCGCGCCGCCGAGCAGTGCGATCGGGATCGCTTCGGGGTTCGTGAGCACGAACGCGGCGTCGATCTCGCCGAGGGCGTCGGCGGTGCGCTCCGCGCGGAGGCCCGGTGCCTGGTCGGCGCTCGAGCCGAAGGCGCCGACGGCGACCACGCCCGCAGGCGGTGCCGGCAAGTCCACGGCCTGCACCACCGCGCCGCCGAGGCGCAGCTCGAGCGTGGTGGCGCACGCGCATCCCAGGCTGCGAAGTCGCACCGCGGCCAGTCCGCCGTTCGTTTCCTGGATCGACATGCCAACGGTGTGCGTCGCGCCGCCGGACGCTTCGCCACCCTCGGTCCGGTACGACGCGCTCAACGTGAGCCGCGCCGCGGTCGGCAGGGCGCCGGCCGGTCCGAAGTCGACGTGGCCGCGCCACCCCGCGGCGTCGCCCAGACGAACGGCCACGCCGTCGCGACCGGTGCCGGAGAGGTTCGTCACCACGACAGCGCCATCCACCGCCTCGAGCGTGGCGTTTCCGAGCGCATGGTGCGGGAGTCCGAAGGCGCTGACGGCGTCGGCCGCATTGGCCGCGGGGGCGGCCATCAGTGTCGTCAGTGCCAGTGCCAAGGTGAGCGCCTGTGCCCCTGCCGAGGCTGATCCGCCAACCCGACGCGCCGGCCAAACT